>DASZRO010000095.1 GCA_035550055.1 Mycobacteriales bacterium
GCGTCGAACGCGCGGCGGACCCGTCCGAGGAACTCCTGCGGGCGCTCGTAGTAGTCCTCACGGCTGGCGACCAGGACAGTCCAGCCCGAGGCACGCATCTGTTCCCGTCGCCGGTCATCGGCTCGACGCTGCTCCCAGTGATGCGCGCCGTCGTACTCGATGATGAGGCGCCGTTCCGGATAGGCGAAGTCTGCCCGCCCGATGAAGCGGCCGGTCTGGTCGGTGACGACGTATTGCGCGACCGGGCGGTCGAAGCCGGCGCTGATGAGCAACACCCGAAGACGCGACTCCATGGGCGACTCGGTGAGCGGCTCGACGAGCTGGGCGACCCAGTCGGCCTGGCGAACGCCGCGAAGCCTTCGATGCGACCTGACGTACGCCGAGAAGTCGTCCGGGCCCATCAGGCCGGCGTGGCAGAGCGCATCGACGACGACGACAGCCTCGGTCAGCGAGAGCCAACGAGCGCAGTCGAAGGCGGTCCGCACCGGAGTCGTGATCGCCGCTTCGTCGATCACGTGCAGGTCCGAAGCCTCGACGGTGATCTCGCGAACGATGCATCCCGGCCGCACCCGCCGCCAGTCGCCCGTGGGCCTGCCCATCCACACCTGCAGTCCGCGACGGTCCTGCACCTCGACGCCGTATATCCACGCCGCGGTCAGACCGCAGAGAAACCCGTCCTGACCGAGGACCAGCTTCGCCGCTTCGATTCGCGTCGTCAGATTGTCAGGGACCGACTTGTGTACCCAGACCTCGCGAAAGACGTGGCGCCATTCGTCGCCCGCCAGCGCGGTCGTAGTCACCCCGGCCGCCCGCGCCTCCGCGGTCGTGAACGGGCAGTGGGTCAGGCCAACGGGAACATTCGGGGTCACCGGCACGCGCCGCAGCCTGCATCACTCGAGGCGATCCACGTGAGCACCCATCCACAGCCTCACGCCTGACCACGTCGAGCCCAACGCTTTTGGTCTTTCGAGGGGGGTTGAAAGACCAAAAACGTTGGGCTCGGCGTTAGGAGATGCCGGCGTAGCTGTGCAGACCGGTGATGACGGTGTTGACCACGTAGTAGTCGACCATCAGGCAGCCGAAGGCGATCAATGACAGCGTCGCGGCACGACGGCCTCGCCAGCCGGCGGTCGCCCGCGCATGCAGGTACGCCGCATAGCCGAGCCAGGTGATGAACGACCAGGTCTCCTTCGGATCCCAGCCCCAGTACCGGCTCCACGCCTGCTCGGCCCAGATCGCACCGGCGATGATCGCGAACGTCCAGACCGGGAAAGCGAACGTGATGACCCGGTAGGCCAGCCGGTCGAGCGACGCGGCGGACGGCAATGCACGCATCAGCCCGCCTCGCGCCGAGGTCATCTCGACCGCTGCGGCGGTGCCCGGGCCGAGGCTGACCTGCTCCGGGTGCATCGGCGAGCGCAGCCGCGCCAGCGCCGACACGTGCAGCGGCGGCTTGCCCCGCTCGTAGCGCTCCTTGAGCAGGTAGAGGATCGTCACCACGCCGGAGACCATGAACGCGCCGGTGGCGGTGATCGCCGCGACGACGTGGATCTTGATCCAGTACGAGTTCAGCGCCGGCACCAGCGGACCCGGAGCGGCATACAGAACGGTCCCGGCGAGCCCGAGATAGAGCACCACGGGGGCCATCAGGAACGCGCCGAGACAGCGCACCGACTCCGTGGTACGACGGGTCCGGCCGAACCCGCCACGCAGCTTCGGCTGCGCCAGCAGGAACAGGTAGATCGTCACCGCGACGAGGGTGACCATGCACGAGAACTCGTACATGTTCCCCCACGGCACCCGATGTACGGCGGCGCCGCGAGTGATGACCGACGACAGGTGAAAGCCCCAGCCCGCGACGGTGAGCAGGACCGCGCCACGACCGACGAGCTCCACCCGGCGTCGACCTTGCTCGACGGCCGCCGTACCTCCACCACGCGCCTCGGCTCGACGGCCCGCGGCGAACTCCGCGGCGTAGCCGAACATGGCGAATGCGTACGCGAAGACCGCCCACGTCAGCAGCACATCGGAGATGTGTGCGAGGTGGAGGTTCGGCTGCATCCCTAGTCCTTCTCGGTCGGCTCTACGTCGGTCGACCCGGTGTCAGTCGACGCAGCCCCCGGTGGTTCGCCAGCGATCCGACCGACCAGATCTTCGAGCTCGCCGTTGAATCCGTCGACGTCACTGCGGGCGAGCCCGGCCGCCATCACAACCGTACGCCCGTCGGGATCGTCACTCGCCGCCGGGATCGCCCGTAGCCAGAACCGGCGCCGGCGTACCCGCAGCGAGGCGAGCAGCCCGGCGATCACGAGGATCGCGCCGGCCAACAGCGTGCGCTTGCCCGGCTCGTGCGCGACCTGGAACGTCGCCCACTGGTCGACCCCGTGGAAGGTCACCGTCGCGCCGTCTTTGAGGTGCCAGCTCTTGCCCGGCGACAGCTGCGTGACGCCGATGTTCTTCAGCGACGCGACGTTGAGGGAGTACACCGACTGCGGTACGCCGGAGTTCATGCCGAGGTTGCCCGACCACGCGGCGAGCGAGAGCACCGGACGTTCCAGTCCCGGGTACACAGAGGTGACGGCACCGTTGGCCGCGTAGCCCTGGGTCGGGTAGAAGAACCCGGTCAGCCCGAGCTGCTGCCCCCCGCCGAGATCCGGGATCTTCACGACGCCGTGCGAGGTGAACTCGGAGTCGTCGGGCAGGAAGGGCGTGTCCCCGGAGTAGACCGTCTCACCGGCGGAGTTGGTCACGCTGATCTTCAACGAGTACCCGTGTCCGACGAGGAATACCTTCGCGCCGTCGACGTCGAGCGGGTGGTTGACCTCGATGTCGTAGGGCTTCGCCACCGCGGTGGGCGAGCTCTTGTACGTGATGTGCGCGTTGAACGCGGTCGGCTCACCGTTGGACTGGTAGGCGGCGGTGAACTTGTCGAGGGAGAACGAGAACGGCGCGAGCTGGGAGTCGGTGAACAGCCGCGAGGGCTCGAACACGTCGTAGAACTCGCGCGCGTTGGCGAAGCTGCCGCCGTCGGTCACGAGCACGGTGCCCTTGAAGCCGTAGAGGCCGGTCGCCGCAATGCCGACGAGCAGTACGACGAGCGACACGTGGAACACGAGGTTGCCGGTCTCGCGCAAGTAGCCCTTCTCGGCTGCAACCGTGACGACCCCGTCGGCCTCCTCGCGACGGTCGACCCGCCAGCGCGACCGTCGCAGGACCCGATGGGCGTCGGCGGCCACCTGGTCGGGCGAGGACTCGGTCGTCCACTTCGTCGAGGCCGGCAGCCGCATCAGGTGACGTGGCGCGTCGGGAGCGCGTCGGCGCAACGCCGCGGCGTGCAGCCGGATCCGGGGAACCAGGCAGCCGATCAGCGAGACGAACAGCAGCAGATAGATCGCGGCGAACCACGGCGCGCCGAAGACGTTGAACAGTGACAGGTGCTTCATCAGCGGCCCGAGGTGGGGATGGTTCGCGATGAAGTTGTCGACCTTGACCGGGTCGAGCCCGGTCTGCGGGATGAAGGTTCCCGGGATCGCGGCGAGCGCGAGCAAGGTGAGCAGCAGCAGCGCCGTACGCATGCTGGTCAGCTGGCGCCACAGCCGGCGGCCGGTCGCGAAAAGGCCGCCGGGCCGCGCGTCGGGCACGGGCGCGGGAGCGGTCGAGAGCGGTGTCAGCTCCTCGTTGGTGGCCTCGGTCGGCTCGGTCGTCGTCGACATCAGACCGGAGCCGTGTAGCTCGGGAACCAGTCACGGACGTGGTTCGACAGCGTGGTCCACTCGCCGGTGAGCAGCAGTACGCCGACCGCGACGAGCAGCAGGCCGCCGCCGCGTACGACGACGGCGTAGTGACGTTTCACGACCGCGAAAGCGCCGAGCGCCTTGCGGAATGCGAGCCCGGCCACGACGAACGGCAGGCCGAGCCCAGCGCAGTAGACCGCGGTGAGCAGCGCCCCCCGCCCCGCCGTCGCGGTGTTGGGATCGCCGGCGAGGCTCAGCACGACACCGAGCGTGGGCCCGGTGCACGGCGTCCAGCCGACCCCGAACGCCAGCCCGAGCAGCGGCGCGCCGGCGATGCCGAGCATCGGCAGCCGATGGAAGCGCCACTCGCGCTGGAAGCCTGGCATGAGCCCCATGAAGGCGAGTCCCATGACGACCGCGACGGCGCCGGCGATCCGGTCCACCAGCGTCGCGTGCTGGTCGAGGTGGGCGCCGGCGGCGCCGAAGAACGCGCCGAACAGCACGAAGACCGAGGAGAACCCGGCGACGAACAGCAGCGAGCCGACGAGCACCCGGCCGCGGCGGCTGCCGGGGGTGCGCGGCCGTGCCTCGACCGCGACCGTGGCACCCGGGCCGTCGGAGAGCCGCTGGGTGCTCGCGGCGAGGTCGGCGGCTGACAGCCCGGTCACGTACGACAGGTACGCCGGAACGAGCGGCAGCACGCACGGGGACAGGAACGACACCAGACCGGCGAGGAACGCCACCGGGATCGCGAGCACCAGGCTCCCCGAGGCGGCGTGCTCGAACGCGCTGCTCGCGCTTGCCAGGACGATCACGCGAGCTTCCCGTCGAGAGCGTCCTGGACGAGGGTGCGCAGCGCGGTGTACTCGATCCCGCCGGTGACCTTGGCGAGGATGTCGCCGTTCGGGGCGACCACGATCGTCGTCGGGGTCGACGCGGGGATGGCGTGCGGGAACTGCAGCGCGAGGCTCTCGTTGGCGTCGTAGATGCTGGGGTAGGTCACGTGGTACTGCCGCTCGAAGCTCTGCCCGGCGGCGGGCGAGGTCTCGCGCTCGTCGATGCCGAGGAAGGCGACTCCTTTTGCCGCGTCGTCCTTGGCGAGCTGCGCGAAGCCCTGCTCTTCTTCGTGGCAGGGCACACACCAGCTGCCCCAGAAGTTCACGACGACCACCTTGCCGCGGTCGCTGGTCAGGTCGAAGTGAGTACCGGTCAACGTCGTACCGCTGACGTCTCCTACCTGGTAGTGATGACCGGCCAGGACGGTGATGTTGCCGCTGCCGCCCTGGATCCCGAGCGAGCCGTCGACGTCACCCTGGCTGACGCTGCTGCCCCCGGCACACCCGGCGACCGCGAGCGCGGTGAGGCCGGCAAGGAGAACCCGGGGAAGACGAAAAACCATGGCCCACCATTGTCGCCCTCCCACCTGAGAACCCTTCGGGCGGATGGCACATGCGCGCTACGCGCCGCCTACCCGCTTGCGGCCGGTGTCGCCGGCGGGTTCTGAGTAGTCCACCCGGGCGATCCGGTCCCCGTCGTACACGATCGAGGTGAGCGACGCGAGCGCGCACCGCCTGCGGTCCGGCCGGTGCCACAGCGTCTCGCCGGTCAGGTAGCGACGGGTGACCTCGATCGGCAGCTGGTGGCTGACCAGCACCGCCTCGTGCCCCTCGGCCGCCTCACGCGCGTCGGCCACCGCCGCCGCCACCCGCTTGGCCACGGCGAGGTAGGGCTCGCCCCACGACGGCCGGAACGGGTTCCACAGATGCCGCCACACCGCCGGCCGGCGCAGCGACCCATCCCCGACGCCGAACGTCTTGCCCTCGAAGAAGTTCTCGCTTTCGATCAGCCGCTCGTCGGTCGTCGGCGTGATCCCGAACAGCTCCGCGGTGGGCGCCGCGGTCTGGACGGCACGCTCCAGCGGCGAGGACCGTACGACGGTCACGTCGTGGCTCGCGAGCGCGTCGCGGGCCTGCAGCGCCATCCGCTCCCCTGCCTCGGAGAGCACGAAGCCGGGCAGCCGGCCGTAGAGCACACCGGTCGGGTTGTAGACCTCTCCGTGGCGCAGCAGGTGGACGATCGTCTGCGTCACTGCGCGACCTCCGCCGCGGCAGCGGCCGCGGCGGGCAGCGCGTCGATGACCCGGTCGAGCGCGGCGTCGTCGTGCGCGGCGCTGAGGAACCACGCCTCGTACGCCGACGGCGGCAGGTAGACGCCGCGGTCGAGCATGGCGTGGAAGAACGCCGCGTAACGCCGCGTCGACGTCGTACTCGCGGTCGCGAAGTCGATCACCTCCGTGTCGGTGAAGAACACGGAGAACAGGTTGCCCGCACTGTTCACCCGATGGGCCACACCGCCCTCGGTCAACGCCGCCGACACCGCCGCCGACAGCCGCTGCGAGGCCGCGTCCACCGTCGCATAGACCTCGGGGGTGCAGTTCGACAGCTGGGCGAGCCCCGCCGCGACGGCGGCCGGGTTCCCCGACAGGGTCCCCGCCTGGTAGACCGGCCCGGCCGGGGCAAGCGCCGACATCACCTCCGCTTGGCCGCCGAACGCCGCCGCGGGCAGCCCGCCGCTCATCACCTTGCCGAAGGTGAACAGGTCAGGGCTGACACCTTCGAGCCCCCACCATCCCGCCGGCCCGACGCGGAAGCCGGTGAGCACCTCGTCGAGGATCAGCAACGCGCCGTGGGTGGCGGTCAGCTCGCGCAGCAGGGCGTTGAATCCCGCCCGCGGAGCGACGACGCCCATGTTCGCCGCGGCGGCTTCGACGATCACGCACGCGATGTCGGCGCCGAACCCGTCGAAGGCCGCGGTCGCTGCCGTCACGTCGTTGTACGGAAGAACGATCGTGTCTGCGGCGCTGGCGCCCGTCACTCCGGGCGTGTCAGGCAAGCCGAAGGTCAACACCCCGCTGCCGGCGCTGGCGAGCAACGCGTCGACGTGGCCGTGGTAGCAACCCGCGAACTTCACCACCTTCGCCCGGCCGGTGACCCCGCGGGCCAGCCGTACGGCGGTCATCGTCGCCTCGGTCCCCGAGCTCACCAGCCGTACTCGCTCGACGGGCGCCACCCGCTCGCAGATCAGCTCAGCCAGCTCGACCTCGCCCGGAGTCGGCGCGCCGAAGGACAGCCCCGACGATGCGGCCCGGGCGACCGCCTCGACGACGGCCGGATGCGCATGGCCGAGGATCATCGGTCCCCAGGAGCAGACGAGGTCCACGTATTCGTTGCCGTCCGCGTCGTACAGGTACGGCCCGCGGCCGCGGACCATGAACCGCGGCGCCCCCCCGACCGCGCCGAACGCGCGAACCGGTGAGTTCACCCCTCCCGGCGTCACCTGCTGGGCGCGCGCGAACAGCGCCGCAGAGGCATCGGTGGGCATGCACCCATCCTCGCAGGCGCGACTCGGGCAGCCGTGGGACGCTGCTGGCATGGCTGATTTCGGGGTGACGACGGACCCGGCACAGGTGGGCATCGACGCGGACCGGCTGGCGCGCATCGACCGCCACTTCGCGAGGTACGTCGACGACGGGCGGCTGCCGGGGTGGCAGCTCACGGTCAGCCGCCGGGGCGAGATCGCCCACCTGTCGTCGTACGGGCAAGCCGACATCGAGGCCGGCCGAGCGGTGGAGACCGAAACCATCTGGCGGATCTACTCGATGTCGAAGCCGATCACGTCGGTCGCGGCGATGATGCTCTACGAGGAGGGCGCCTTCGAGCTGACGGACCCGATCAGCAACTGGATCCCCGAGTTCGCCGAACCGCAGGTGTACGTCCAGGGGTCGGCCGCGAAGCCCGTGCTGGTGCCGGCCACCGAGCCGGTGCGGGTCTGGCACATCCTCACCCACACGGCGGGCCTGACCTACGGCTTCCACCGGGTCCACGTCACCGACGAGATCTACCGCAACGCCGGCTTCGAGTTCGGCGTGCCGAAAGGACTCGACCTCGCCGGCGTGGCGGCGGCGGTGGCGGCGCTCCCGCTGGCGTTCAACCCGGGCAGCGAGTGGCTGTACTCAATGGCGACCGACGTACTCGGCCGGCTCGTCGAGTGCTGGTCGGGCCAGACCCTCGACGCCTTCTTTGCCGAACGCATCTTCGGACCGCTGGACATGGTCGACACCGGCTTCTACCCGCCGGCGGCCGATCTCGACCGGCTGTGCGCGCTCTACGCGGTGACCCCCGGGTCGCCGGAGAAGGTGCGCTTCGACGTGTTCGGCAACGCTTTCATGAAGGCGCCCTCGTGGCTGTCCGGCGGCGGCGGACTGGTCTCGACCAGCCGCGACTACACCCGCTTCGCGCAGATGCTGCTGAACCAGGGCACGCTCGACGGGGCGCGCATCCTCTCGCCGCGCACCATCCGGTTCATGAGCAAGAACCACCTGCCCGGCGGCGCGGATCTCGAGACGTTCGGCCGGCCGCTGTTCGCCGAGACCCGCTACGACGGCGTCGGCTTCGGCCTCGGCTTCGCGGTCACCGAGGACCCGGTCGCGCACAAGGTGATGTGCAGCGCCGGCGAGTACTACTGGGGCGGCATGGCCAGCACCGCGTTCTGGGTCGACCCGGCGGAGGATCTCGCGGTCGTGTTCATGACGCAGCTGATGCCGTCGAGCACCTACCCGATCCGCAGCCAGCTGCGTCAGCTCGTCTACCAGGCACTCATCGACTAGAGCGCAAGGCACATGCGTACTGCTATGGCGATACCCATGTGCCGTTCGCTCGCGCCGCGAGCTCCGTCGCCCAGTAGGTCAGCACGATGCCGGCGCCGGCGCGCTTGATCGAGGTCACCATCTCCCCGATCGCGCGCTCGCGGTCCAGCCACCCGTTGGCAGCTGCCGCCTCGACCATCGCGTACTCCCCCGACACGTTGTACGCCGCGACCGGCACGTCCACCGCGCCGGCGAGCGCCCGCACCACGTCCAGGTAGCCGACGGCCGGCTTCACCATCACGAGGTCGGCACCCTCGGCGACGTCGAGCCTCGCCTCCGCGACCGCCTCGCGCGCCGACCTGGCCGGGTCCTGCTGGTAGGAGGACCGGTCACCGAACTGTGGGGCGCACTCCGCGGCGTCACGGAACGGCCCGTAGAAGGCGGAGGCGTACTTCGCGGAGTAGGCCATGATCGCCACGTCGGAATACCCGGCGCCATCGAGGGCAGCTCGGATCGCTGCGACCTGGCCGTCCATCATCCCGCTCGGCCCGACGACCTGTACGCCGGCCGCAGCCTGCGCCAACGCGATGGCCGCGTAGCGCTCGAGTGTGGCGTCGTTGTCGACGTCGCCACCGTCGGTGAGCAGTCCGCAGTGCCCGTGGTCGGTGTACTCGTCCAGACACAGATCAGCCATCACCACGAGCGAGTCGCCGACCTCCGAGGCGACGTCGCGCAGCGCCAGCTGCACGATCCCGTTCGGGTCGTCGGCGGAGCTGCCGCGGGCGTCCTTGACCGCCGGGACGCCGAACAGGATGACGCCGCCGACGCCCGCCGCCGCCGCCTCGACCACCGCCTTCCGCAACGAGTCACGGGTGTGCTGGAAGACCCCGGGCATCGAGGGGATGGCGACCGGTTCGGCGATGCCTTCCTTGACGAACAGCGGCAGCACCAGGTCCGACGCCGTCACCTCCACCGATGCGACGAGGCGGCGCAGTGCCGCGGTACGCCGCAGCCGGCGAGGCCGCGACGCCGGAAACGCCGCACCGTGATCGGTCATCGCGCTCGCTTGTTCCTCGCGACGATCTTCGCCTTGTTTGCCTTGCCCGGCGGGTAGACCTCACCCGCTTCACGACGCTCCCGCCCGAACGCCGCGAGGGCGTCGGCGAGCACCGTCGCCGAGGGCGAGGACGCCGTCACGTCGACCCGCAGGCCGAGCTCGGCGGCCGCCTTGGCGGTCTGCGGCCCGATGACCGCGATGATGCTCGAGGTGTGCGGCTTGCCGGCAATGCCGACCAGGTTCCGCACCGTCGACGACGACGTGAAGACGACCGCGTCGAACCCGCCCGCCTTGATCGCCTCGCGGGTCTCCGCCGGCGGGGGCGCTGCGCGCACCGTCCGGTAGGCGGTGACGTCGTCGATCTGCCAACCGCGCTCGAGCAGCCCGGCGGCCAGCGTCTCGGTCGCGATGTCGGCGCGCGGCAGCAGCACCCGCTCGAGCGCGTCATAGGTCGGGTCGAACTCCGGCCAGTCGGCGAGCAGGCCTTCACTCGACTGCTCCCCTGACGGCACCAGGTCGGGCCGGATCCCCCAGGCCACGACGGCCGCGGCGGTCTGCTCGCCCACGCACGCCACCTTCACGCCCGCCAGTGCCCGCGCGTCGAGGCCGAGCTCCTCGATCTTCTCGCGGATCGCCTTCACCGCATTGACCGACGTCAGCGCCACCCACGCGTACCGGCCCTGCACGAGACCGCGGATCGCGCGGTCGACGGCCTGCGGCGTACGCGGCGGCTCGACGGCGATCGTCGGCACCTCGACCGGAACCGCGCCGTAGGACACCAGGCGCTGCGACATCGGTCCGGCCTGGTCCTTCGTCCGCGGGACGAGCACCTTCCAACCGAACAGCGGCTTGCTCTCGAACCACGACAGCTTCTCGCGCAGTCGCACGACCTCGCCCACGACCGCCGTGCTCATGCCGTCGAGGACCGCGCTGTCGCGCTCGACGGTGTCGAGCGTCGACACGACGGTCTGCTGGGAGGTGGTCGTGCCTGCGGCGGTGACCGCCACCGGGGTGTCGCCGCGCAGCCCGTGCTCGACGAGTGCTGCCGCGACCTTGCCGAGGCTGTGAGCGCAGTTGAGCAGCACCAGGGTCTGGCCGGCGTCGGTGCACGCGGCCCAGTCCGGCTCCTCCGCATGCTCCGAGACGTCGATCACGTGCACCGACCGATGCTTGGCGTCCGACACCGGCACCCCGGCGTACGCCGGCACGGCGAACGCCGAGCTGACTCCCGGCACGAGCTCGAAGGCGACCTTCGCCTTGACGACGGCGTCGGCCTCCTCGGCGAAATGACAAAGCACCGTGGGGTCGCCGGCGAACACCCGCGCCACGTCCTTGCCGGCCTTCGCCGCCGCCGCCAGAGCTTTGCCGGCGCCCGCGCTGTCCAGCCCCGAGACGTCGAGGATCTCGACGTCCGCCCGGCAGTGCGGCAGCACGGCGTCGCGAATCGACTCGTGGACCGCGACCGCGTCGACCGCACCGAGCACGTCGGCCGCCCGCAGCGTCAGCAGCCCGGGATCACCGGGCCCGGCTCCGATGAAGACGACCGCGCCGGTCTTGGTCCGGGTGCGGGTGGATGTACTACGTGTGGTCACTTTCTGGACTCCCCGATCAGATCGGCAGCACCTGCATCGAGCAGGGCCGCCGCCAGGCGATTTCCGACGTCCTCGGGTTGACCGAGCTCGCCGGTGATGGACAACCGGATGGTGCGAGTGCCGTTCGTGTCAGCAACGACAGCTCGCAGGTAGATCTCCTCTTCTCCTTCGTCGCCGACCGCTACGTCGGCAAGTGCCCCCACCGGCGCCGAGCAACCGGCTTCGAGCCGGGCGAGCAGCGTGCGCTCGGCAGTGACCGCCGCACGGCTGGTTGCGTCGTCGAGGGCAGAACGCAGCTGCCTCGTGAGCTCGTCATCCTCCGCACGGCACTCGACCGCGAGGGCCCCCTGACCGGGAGCCGGCAGCAGCTGGCCCGGATCGACGACCTCGGTGGCCTCCTCGCGCCGACCGAGCCGATCGAGGCCGGCGGCGGCGACGACCACGGCGTCGAGCTCCCCGGAGGCGACCTTGGCCACCCGGGTGTCGACGTTGCCGCGGATCGGCACCACCGAAAGGCCGTAGCCGAGCGCGCGCAGCTGCGCGGTGCGCCGTGGCGCGCCGGTCCCGACTCTCGAGCCGGCCGGCAGCTCGCCGAGTGTCAGGCCGTCCCGCGCGACGAGCGCGTCCCGCGGGTCGCCGCGTCGCGGCACCGCGGCGAGGACCACGTCATCCGCCGGGTACGTCGGCAGGTCTTTCAGCGAGTGCACGGCCAGGTCCACCTCGCCGGCAACCAGCGCCCGGCGCAGCTCGTTGACCCAGACCCCGGTGCCGAGATCGGCGACGGGCGCCCCCGAGCGGTCGCCGGTCGTACTCAGCTCGACCAGCTCGACCTGGTGGCCCGCATCGCGCAGCGACTGTGCGACAAGCCCCGACTGGGCGAGCGCGAGCGCCGAGCGACGGGTGCCGAGCCGCAGCGTGCCGGTCGTGGTGGCCGTCACGTGACCGCCTCGTCGGCTTCGACGACGACGGCGGCCCGAGCCACGGCCTCCGTCGCGGACGGGTCGAGCGCGAACAGCTCGCGAAGCACTTCGGCGTAGCTGTCGCCGCCGGGCTCCTCGGCAAGCTCCTTCACCCGGACGGTCGGTGCGTGCAGCAGCTTGTCGACCACCCGTTCGACGGTCTGGCGCAGCTCACGCACCGTGCGCTCGTCGGCGTCCGGCAGCCGCCCGAGCAGCCGACCCATCTCGCTGTCGACGACCTGCTGCGCACGCTCCCGGAGCGCCACCACGGTAGGAGCGACCCGATCGGCGCGCTGCCGGGCGAGATAGCCCCCCACCTCCTCGTGGACGATGCGCCGGACCGCTTCGACCTCACGTGCGACCTGAGCGCCTTCGAGCGCTTCGCCGAGCACCTCGAGGTCGACGACCGTCACCCCGGGCAGGTCGCGTGCAGCCGGGTCGACGTCGCGGGGCATCGCGAGGTCGACGACGAAGACCGGTCGGTCACCGCGATCCGCCAGCAGCTGCGCGTCGATGACGACACCGAGCGCGCCGGTGCACGAGACGACCACGTCGCAGGCCGCGACCACAGCCGCGAGGTCGCTGAGCTCGACCGCGGTGCCGCCGACCTGCTCGGCGAGTTGCTCGGCGCGGGCGAAGGTGCGGTTCACCACCGTCAGGTCCGCGACACCGCGCCGAGCCAGCTCCGTCGCGGCGATGGTGCTCATCGAGCCGGCACCGACGACTGCGGCACGGCGACCATCCAGCGGGCCGACGGCCTGCACGGCGTAGTCGATCCCGGTCGAGACGACCGAGCGACCGGCGCGGTCGATCCCGGTCTCGTGGTGGGCACGGCGGCCGACTCGGATGGCGTGGTCGACGACGGTGCCCAGGGCCCGACCGACTGTCGACTCCTCGCGCGCGAGGTTCAGCGCGCTGCGTAGCTGGCCGAGGATCTGCTGTTCGCCGACCACCATGGAGTCCAGCCCCGCCGCCACCTCGAAGATGTGCTGGACCGCCCGGTCCTCGTAGTGGACGTAGAGGTGATCGGTCAGTACGTCGAGCTCCACGCCGGTCGAGGCGGACAGCTGCTCACCGATCTCCTTCACCCCACCGTGGAACTTCGCGACCTCGGCGTGGACCTCGAGCCGGTTGCAGGTCGCAAGCACCAGCGCCTCGGAGATGTGGTCGGCGCTGACCAGCGCGGCGAGCAGCTTCGTGAGCTGGTCCGCGCCGAGCGCGACGCGCTCCAGCAGCTCCACCGGTGTGGACCGATGAGACAGACCGACCGCGAGCAGGCTCACGACGGAACCTCGACCAACGACTTGCGCTGCTCGTGGAAGGCGAGGATCTGCAGCTCGATGGACAGGTCGACCTTGCGGACGTCGACCTGCTCGGGAACGTTGAGCACGACCGGCGCGAAGTTCAGCACGCTGGTGACGCCGCAAGCGACCAGCCGGTCGCAGACGTCCTGGGCGGCCGAGGCCGGAGTGGCGATCACGCCGATCGACACCTCGTGCTCGGCGACGATCGCTTCGAGCTCGTCGACGTGGCGCACCTCGATGCCCGCGATCGTCTCCCCGACCCGCGACCGGTCCGCGTCGACCAGCGCGACCACTCCGAATCCGCGCGTGCCGAAGCCGGCGTAGCCGGCGAGGGCATGGCCCAGGTTCCCTACGCCGACGATCACGACGCTGTAGTGCTGGGTCAGCCCGAGCGCCCGGGAGATCTGGTAGACGAGGAACTCGACGTCATAGCCCACCCCCCGGGTCCCGTAGGAGCCGAGGTGCGACAAATCCTTGCGCAGCTTCGCCGGGCCCACCCCGGCTGCCTGTGCCAGCGTTTCGGAGGAGACGGTCGACACACCGCTTTCGGCGAAGCCGGTGAGCACGCGCAGGTAGACCGGAAGGCGCGCCACCGTTGCCTCCGAGATCGTGCCGCGCCGGCCAGGTCGCGATGGCAGGGAAGTGACCGACACAGCCGGACCCTACTTCGATTGTGAACTCGTGCACAAACTGGTTGTGCGTTCGTGAAGACGCTTTGCCCGTGCCCGGTTAGTCCGGTTGCCGCGCTCTCCCTAGGATCGGGTCCGATGAGCAGCGAGTGGGGTCGGATCGACGCCGACGGGTCGGTCTATCTCCGTACGTCGGACGGCGAGCGGCAGATCGGCTCGTGGCAGGCCGGCACCCCGGAAGAAGGCCTCGCGTTCTACACGAAGCGCTTCAACGACCTCGCCGCCGACGTCGCGTTGCTCGAAGGGCGCGCCGCTGCTGCGTCCGCGGATCCGGCGGCGGTGCGCGAGGCGGCCACCAAGCTCGCCGCGACGGTGAAGGGCGCGGCCGCCCTCGGCGACCTCGCCAGCCTCGCCGACCGCCTCGACGCAGTGGTGGCCAAGACCGACGAGCGGCTCGCCGAGCGGGCCGCCGAACGAGCAAAAGCAGCCGAGGCCGCCGTCGAGCGCAAGCGCGCGCTGGTCGCCGAAGCCGAGAAGCTGGCGAAAAGCGACAGTTGGAAGGCGGGCTCGGAGCGGTTCCGCGCGATCGTCGAAGAGTGGAAGTCGATCCGCATCGATCGCAAGACCGACTCTGCGCTGTGGGAGTCGTTCGCGGCCGCCCGCCGTTCCTTCGACGCCCGCCGTCGCGCCCACTTCGCCGAGCTGGACGCGGCGCGTGAGGCGGTGGCGGAGAAGAAGACCAGGATCGCGGCGGAGGCCGAGAAGCTGGTCGACTCCAGCGAGTGGGCGGCGACCGCGAAGCGGTTCCGCGACCTGATGAACGACTGGAAGGCGGCCGGCCGAGCCAACCGGGGCGTCGACGACGAGCTGTGGAGCCGCTTCAAGGCCGCGCAGGACGCGTTCTTCGCCCGGCGCTCCGAGGCGTTCAGCGCGCGCGACGAGGAGCAGTCCGCCAACCTCGCCGCGAAGCGGCAGCTCATCGACGAGGCACGCACGCTCGACGCCAAAGCCGACCCGGAAGGCGCCCGCAAGCGGCTGAAGTCGATTCACGACCGCTGGGAGAAGATCGGTCATGTCCCGCGCGAGGACAAGGACAAGCTGGAACGGGAGCTCGGTGACATCGAGCGCACCATCCGCGACGCAGCGAGCGCCGGCCGCAAGGTCACCGTCACGGAGTCCCCGCTCGTGATCCGGTTGCGCGAGTCAGTGCAGAAGCTCGAGGCCCGGCTCGAGCGCGCCCGCACCGCCGGCGACCACAAGCTGATTGCCGAGACCGAGGAGTCACTCAAGACCCAGCAGCAGTGGCTGAGCCAAGCGGAGTCCGCCGGCTAGGTCAGCGCCTCGCGAAGCCGGCGGTCGTCGACCCGGAACACGTCGTGCACCGAACCGTCGACGAGCACGACCGGTACCATCTCGCGCCATTCGGTACGCCGCGGCTCCTCGACCGACGTCAGCTCGACCGAGCGCCAGCCGACTCCGAGCTCCCCACAGACCATCGACACCACGCCGACCGCGTCCTCGCACAGGTGGCAGCCGGGATTGACGACGACGACGACACGCTCGGTCGCGGGACCGTCCATCGCGGTCAGCCGGCGACGGCGGGCGACTCCTTGAGCCGACCGCGTGCCACTTTGCCGACCAGCGAGTGCGGGAGCTCATCGACGAACTCGATCGCGGTCGGGCACTTGAACCTGGCAAGCCGGGTCGCGGCGTAGTCGATCAACGCGTCCGCATCGAGCGTCGAGCCGTCCCGACGGACCACCAGCGCCTTGACCGTCTCACCGGTGTAGGGGTGCGGTACGCCGATCACTGCGACCTCGTCGACATCGGCGTGCTGGGCGAGCGCGTCCTCGACTTCTTTCGGGTACACGTTGAACCCGCTGACCAGGATCAGGTCGCGAGCCCGGTCGACGAGGAACAGGTCGCCGTCGGCGTCGAGATAGCCGACGTCACCCGTACGGAACCAGCCGTCTTCGTCGGGACCGCCCGCGCCGTCGGGCCAGTAGCCGGAGAACAAGTTCGGGCCGCGGACGACGATCTCGCCCGGGTCGTATTCGGGCTCGTCCTCGTCGACGAGATCCTCCTCACCGTCGGCGGCGGTGATCCGCAGCTCGACGTCGGGAACCGGTCGGCCCACGCTCCCCGGCTTCGCGACCTCGCTGCACAGCGTCGTGGTCAGCACCGGCGCCGTCTCGGTGAGGCCGTAGCCCTCGAAGACGTGATGACCGCTGCTCTCCAGCACCGCCGACAGCACCGAAGGCGGCAGCGGGGCCGCACCCGACGAGGCCAGCCGCACCGACGACAGCGAGTCGCCCAGATCGGGCAGCATCGACCACGCGACGTACATCGGTGGCGCGCCGACAACGTCGCTGACCTGCTGGTCGCGGACGAGCGCGAGCGTCTCCACCGGGTCGAACCGGCTGGCGAGGATGCCGGTCGCACCGGTCCGCGCGACCATGCCGAGCCCGGCGTTGAGGCCGTACACGTGGAACAGCGGCAGCACGAGCAGCACCCGGTCGTCGCTGGCCACGACCGGCGGGTCGATCCGGGACAACTGGTCGAGGTTCGCCAGCAGCGCGCGGTGGGTGAGCATGGCCCCGCGCGGACGGCCGGATGTGCCCGAGGTGTAGAGCAGCGCGGCGAGGTCCTCGCCGCCCGTCGTCGCCTCGACCGCGGTTGCCTCGCCTGCGGCGAGCAGATCGCGCCACCCGCCGGCCTCGACGTCGACGACGAGGGACACCACCTCTGGCGCGGCCTCCGCGACGACCGCGACGTGAGCCGAGTCGGTCACGACCACCGAGACCGTCGCGTTCTCCAGCTGGTAGGCCAGCTCCGGCGCGGTGTAGCCGGTGTTGAGCGGTACGGCGACGAACCCGCCGCGAAGGATGCCGAAATACGCAACGGCGAAGTCGATCGAGTTCGGCAGCAGCACGCCGATCCGGCTGCCCTGCTCGTGCCCCGCGGCACGCAGCCCGGCCGCGCAACGGTCCACCTGCCCGTCGAGCTCCGCCCAGGTCAGTGACGCCGTGCCGTCGACCAGTGCGGGCTTCTCCGGGGTCGCAGCGGCCGCCGAGCGCACGAGCTCGGCGAGGTTGCCAGCACTAGCCCCCATGAGCCGAGTGTTTCACACTTGCAAGCACCCCGATCGCCGCTTCGAAGTGCGCGGCCGCGTCGAGCAGCCGCGCCTCGGCGCCCCACGGTGCGAGCAGCTGCAGGCCCACCGGCAGACCGCCGGAGTGCAGCCCCACCGGGACCGAGATCCCCGGCACCCCCGCCAGGTTGGCCAGGACCGCTTGCCGGAGGTTGCCGGTGTCCGGCATGGCCGGGCCGGACGGCAGCTCGACCACCGGCGCGGCCATCGGCGGTGCCGGCGCCGGGTTCGTCGGCCACGCCAGCAGATCGACCCGTTCGAAGGCGGCCGCCAGCTCGCGTCGCAGCTGCGCGCGCACCCGGTCCGCACGCAACAGCCGGACGGCCGGGATCTTCGTCGCGTAGCCGATCATGGCGCGGGTCACCGGATCGAGATCGGCGAGCACCCTGGCGGGCACCGCGGCTGACAGCTCGACGCTGGCACGCACGCCGCCCGCCGCGGCCGCGACCTCGGCGTACGGGATGGACACCTCGTCGACCTCGACCGCCGCCGCCGTGAGCGCCGCTTCGCACAACCCGGCCACCTCGACGTCGACGTCCTGCCAGAACGGAGTGCGTACCACGCCGACGCGCAGCTTCGAGCCGTCACCGACCGGCACCGGTCGGGCGAGCAGCGCCTGCGCCATCACTCGCGCATCGGCGCTGTCCCTGCCGAACACCCCGGGAGCCGACAGCGTCGAGTTGGCGCCCGAGTACCCGCGGTAGGGCAGTGCGCCGTAGGTCAGCTTCAGACCGACCACACCGCACCAGCCGGCCGGCAGCCGCGTCGACCCTCCGCTGTCGCTGCCGACCGAGCCCGCGACCAGCCGAGCCCCGACCGCCGCCGCCGACCCGCCGGAGGACCCGCCACTGCAGTGCGCGGCGTTCCACGGGTTGCCGGACGGCCCGTAGGCCGACACCAGCCCGGTCGTGCCGAAGCCGAGCTGATGCTGGTTGTCGACCCCGACGATGACCGCACCCGCCTGCTGCAGCCGGCGGAACACACCCGATGGTTCACGGGCGCCGATCTCCTGCGACGTGCCGTTGTGATAGCCGCGCCACGGCAAGGAGAACATGTCCTTCACCGTCACCGGGACGCCGTGCAACGGCCCCTCGGGCGCCGCGGCCGCCATCGCGCGCGACTGCGCCGGGAACGTGACAGCAATCGCGTTGAGGTCGGCGTTGGCCTCCTCGATCCGGGCCAGCGTCGCGTCGAGCAGTTCCACTGCCGAAAGCTCTCCCGTGGCGAGCGCCCTGGCTTGCGCGACCAAGGAGAGATCCTGCGGCGAAGTCACTGCTCGGCCACCTCGTGGCGACGCGGCGGGCGACCCGGGTCGAGGTCGGGCTCGACGGGCAGGTCGTCGAGGTCGAGCGCATCGAGCATCGCCATCGCGGGCTCGAACGCGGCCGAGATCAGCTCCTGCAGCTCACCTGGCGGCATGGCCGAAACCTATCCGCCGGGCGAGCCGGGCTGCCCTGCCTGCCGTGACGGTGTGAGCGTCGCCGGAACGCTTGCCGGCGCCGTCGCCGGCGTAGCGACCGGCGCCCGGCCACCCGGGCCTGCGGTCGCTGCCGCACTCGCATTGGGCGAGACGGTCGGCGAAGCGGTCGGCGAGGTGGTCGTGGGGACGTACGTCGGGTACGGCGAGGCGCCGATCGCCGCGGGTGGGGCATCCAGCTCGCGGTAGTCGGTGAAGATCCGGGAGAAGATCTCCGCCGGCACCGTGCCGCCGAACACCGGCGCCCCGTAGGCGTCGCGGAGCTCGTGCGCGACGTATCTGCCGTGGACCTTCACGTAGGGCTTGTCGTAGCCCATCCAGACCGTGATGCAGACCGCTCGGGTGCAGCCGGTGAACCAAGCGTTGGTGTAGTCGTCGGTCGTCCCGGTCTTGCCGTAGATGGGGAACGGCTGGCGGGCGGCGGTGCCGGTGCCGTAGGAGACGACGTCACCCATCACGGTCGTGACCTCGTCGGCGATCGCCGCCGGCATCACCCGGGTGCCCGCCGGGTGCGCCGCCGCCCGGAAGAGCTCCCCCTGCGCGGGAGTGCGTACCGACAGCACGCTGCGGACCGGGTGGTGGATGCCGTGGTCGATGAAGGTGCCGAACGCGTCGGCTTCGGACAGCGGGCTGACCGGGATGCCGAGCGCGTACGACGGGCAGATCGTGCCCTTGGGCACTCCGCAGAACCTTCCGGAGTCGAGATGCCCGACCGCCATGCCGGCCCGACGTGCCAGCCGCACGACTCGGTTGAGCCCCACCTTCACACCGAGCGGTGCGTAGACCGTGTTGATCGAGCTCACCAGCGCACTCGCCAGGCTGTAGTACCCAGCGCCGCCCTCCGAGTTGCACGGCCGGTATCCGGGCGCGACCTGGATGCACTCCGGCGCGTAGTGGCCCTCGGTGAGGGTGTGGCCGTGCTCGAGCGCCACGGCCAGCGTGAACGGCTTGATCGTCGAGCCCGATGAACGGGTGATGTCGCTCTGCGGCGGGTCGGCGACGTCCTCGCCGTTCTCGACGTACCCACCGGCCTTCTGCTCGGTGAGCGCACGCAAGTCGCCGTTGCGCGGGTCGACCGCCACGATCGCCGCGTCGAGGCCCTTCGACTTCGGCAGCACCTCGTGCAACGCCTGCACGGCCGCCTGCTGGAGGTCGAGGTCGAGGGTCGTCTTCACCTTCATGCCACCGGACTCGAACAGCGTCGAGTCGCCGTAGTGCTGCAGCGACTGGGCGACGAGGTCACGGAACTCCGGAGCGATCGTCTGCGCGTCCGGCTGCGCGGCGGCGACGATCTTCGGCAGCGCGGAGCCGTAGGCGTCCCCGGCCTGCTGGGAGGTGATGTCACCGGCCTTGAACATCTGGTTGAGCACGTAGAGCTCGCGGGCTCGCGCCTGAGTCGGATCGTTCACCGGGTTCCACACCGACGGCGCGGGTGCGATCCCGGCAAGCGTGGCGGCCCGGGCAAGGCCCAGCGACGGGTCGTCGTTGCCGTGCGCGTCGAGGTCGATCTGGTCGATCGGCACCCCGAAGTAGAAGCGGCTCGCCGCATCGACTCCGGCGACGCCGTTGCCCAGGTAGAGCGTGTTGAGGTAGCGGGTCAGGATGTCGGCCTTCGACAGGTGACGCTCGAGTCGGATCGCCAACGACGCCTCGCGGAGCTTGCGCAGCGCCGTGCGCTCGCCGCCGGTGTACACCTGCTTGACGTACTGCTGGGTGATCGTCGACCCGCCTTGCAGCGACCCTCCGGTGATGTCCCGCCACGCGGCGCGCAGGATGGCGATCGGGTCGATGCCCGAGTTCGAGTAGAAGCTCTTGTCTTCCGCGGCGACGATCGCCTGCCGCATCACCACCGGGATCTTCGATGCCGGGACGGGATGCTCGATCTGCGGCGAGTGGATCGTGGCGAACGCGTGGCCGTCGGAGTCGAGCAGCTGCACCGACTTCGGCGGCACCGGCTGGAAGTCGTAGTTGAGGGGGGCCGCGACCAGGCCGGCAGCGAAGCAGGTCAGCCCGACCACGACCGCGAGGACGATCCAGCCGATCACCTGGCGCCGGCGCCGTCGTACCCGCGCCGCCCGGCGGCGGCGAGCGGCGATGGCAGAGGCCGCGCTGCGGCGGATCAGCGGCCGGGCGCCGGGCCGATTCGACGTGACAGCCGGCATGAGCCAGACCCTATGCGCCCGCCCGTGACTAGGCAGATGACTAGTCAGAAATGGCCCGGATTCGCCATGGTCCGCCCCGCTTCGTCCGGTGTGTCATGACACCCATGCAGCCGTACGGATACACCGGGATCGGTGTAGGCGGGTACGACGGCATGTCGGCGCTGCGGCACGCGGTTTCGATGGCACGCGACCCGCTCGGCGGCGCTGAGGAACGGGCGGTCTACCGCTCGATCCCCCGGCCGCGGACGGCGGCGCGCCCCGCCCACACCGTCGGCACGCTGCAGCGAGCCGCGAGCGAGACGGCACCCCGGATCCCGAGCCCGTCCCCGCCGGCTGAACCGACCAACGAGCAGGCTCGGATCATGGCCGCCGTGAAGGCGACGCAGGACGGCGACGGTGAAGCGTTCGGTCTGCTCTACGACGCGTACGCCGACCTCGTGCACCGCTACATCTCCTACCGGGTGAACAACCACGCACTCGCCGAGGACCTGACCAGCGAAACCTTCCTTCGGGCGCTGCGGCGCATCTCCACCTTCACCTGGCAGGGTCGCGACTTCGGCGCGTGGCTGGTGACCATCGCGCGCAACCTGATCGCCGACCACTACAAGTCGAGCCGTCACAAGCTGGAGCACTCGACCGCCGACCTGATCGAAGCCGGCGCCGAGCGCCACGAGGACGGGCCGGAGAACGAGGTCCTGGCCGGCATCACCAACGCCGCCCTGCTCAACGCGGTGCGTCAGCTCGGTCACGAGCAGCAGGAGTGCATCGTGCTGCGGTTCTTGCAAGGCCTGTCGGTCGCAGAGACCGCGGCGATCCTCGGCAAGAACGAGGGCGCGGTCAAGGCGCTGCAGTACCGCGCGGTGAAGGCACTCGGCCGACTACTCCCGGAGGACCTGGTCGCATGAGTACGCCGAACCTGCTCTGGGTCCGCACCGCGGGACGGGCGGCGACCCGATGAGCCACACCATGAGCCCGAGCGAGCGCTTCGCGCAGCTGGTCGACCTCGACGCGCCGTCAGGGTTCCTCGACGGCGGCGACCCGCGGATGCGGCCGGTCGTCGCGCTCGCCGCGGCGCTGCGCCAGGCCGCGACCGCGACCGCCCCGGAACCGATGTCCAGCGCGACGAAGCTCGCCATGCGCGAGCGCCTGGTTGCCGCCGCGACCGCGACGCCTCCCGTAGCGGCGACGCCCGGCGTCGCCGCCCGCGTGGTGGAGGTGATCGAGAGCGGAGAACGACGGGCCGCCCGTGCCGGTCGGCGGGTCAGCCGGCGCATCACCACCCTGGTCGGCTCGGTGGTCATCGTGACCTCGGTCGCCGGCGTAGGGGTCGCCGCCGCGCGTTCGCTGCCCGGCTCGCCTTTCTACGACCTCAAGCGCGCCACCGAGGCAGTCCAGCTGTGGGCAACCTCGGGAGAGGCCGCCAAGGGCCAGCGACACCTCGAGTTCGCCCGCACCCGGATCAACGAGGCGTCGAACCTGCCCGCCGACTCGCCGTATCTCGCCTCGACGCTGAAGGCGATGAACGACGAGATCCGTCAGGCCAACTCCGAGCTCGTCAAGGCGTACCGCTCGACCGGCGACGTCCAACCGCTCGCCGACCTGGTGCGCTTCGCCCGGACCCAGGCCGGCGAGCTCGCACAGCTCGGCGCGAGGCTGCCCGCGACGCTGCACCAGGACACGGCGTACTCGGCGAACCTGCTCAACGGCGTGACCCAGGAGATCCGGTCGCTGACCGTCGGCGTCTGCCACCAGTGCGCCACCGGGTCCGCCCCGTCGATGCCCTCGCCGACCGTCGCGCCGAGCACCACGCCGTCGAGCCACCCGAGCACCACCCCGCACACCGGCAAGCCGTCCGATACGCCGTCGGTCAAGCCGAGCGTGGCCACCACCACGAACCCGCTCCACAACCTGCTGCCGACCGTGCCCCCGCTGCTCGGCGGCGGCACCGGCGAGCCGCTGCCGAATCTCACCCCGTTGCCGCTGCTCACTTCCCTGGCGCAGCTGCTCGGCAGCAGCTAGCCCAACCGCTTCCCCTCCACGGTCGCCCCGGCTCCCAGCGCCGGGGCGACTTTCGTTGTGCCCGGAACGCCGCGTTTGGTCCGTCACCACCACCTGGGTCGGTCGTTGAAGCAACTGGCGGCGCCCAGTCGCCGCGCAAGCACATCCGGTCCGCCGGACCTTCATGGAGGTAATGGCATGCCCAGCATGAGAACGCGTCGGGGCGCAGCCCTCGGTGCACTCGCGCTCGCCAGCACGACGACGTTGGCGGCTGTGGCCGCCACCCCGGCGACCGCTGCGAGCGGAACGACCAAGGCACCGGCGTACTACGCCGGCGCGGCGCAGGGGAACGCGCTCGGCCTGAGCATCGACCTTCCGGTCAAGCTCCCGCTGCTGCCCAACCCGCTCAGCCTCAACCTGATCCACCTCGAGGGCAAGACGGTCCACGACCCGCTGCACCTCGCCGGCACGACCTCCGCGGTGTCGAACGCGACCGCGAGCCTGGTGACCGGCAGCCTCGTCGACGCCCTGCAGAACACTTTGCACGTCGACCTCAACCGCACCGCATCGGTGGCGCTCGGTGGGCTGGCCCACCAGGAGACCTCGCTGCTGGACATCCCGGCGAAGCCGCTGGCGGACCTCTCGATCGGTGACCTGGTCGCCAACCTCGTCAAGAGCACGAACGCGACGAGCTCAGGCGCGGAGTCGATCCACGCGAACATCGCGTCCGGCAACGACCTGCTCGGCGCGCAGACGGTCACTCAGGTGCAGAACCTGGTCAACTCGACTCACCTGACGACCACGCTGCAGGGCACGGTCAACCAGGTGCTCTCGACGCTGCAGAAGGTCACCGCCACGACCCCGATCGTCGGTGACGCGGTCAACACCGTCACCAACACGGTGAACGCGGTCCTCGCCAAGGTGACCAACCTGGTCAACAACCTCGGGACGACGCCGCTGGTGAGCATCGACGTGCACTCGACCAACCAGAACGTCACGCCCACCGCGAACGGCGTCACCTCGACCAGCTCGATGGGCCTCGTCGACCTCAACGTGCTGGGCGGGCTGCTCTCGATCGACGGCTTCAACAACTCGGCGACCGCGTTCGCCAACGGTGTCGCTGGCGGCGCCAAGGCGACCGTCTCCGCATCGAAGCCGCTGATCCAGATCAACGCTGCTGACGCGCTCTGCGCCCAGGTAGGTGCCGATGGCATCAGCCTGTGCAACGTGGACGGTCTCGGCCTGCCGGCCGCGATCACCACGCAGGTCAACGGCCTGCTGAAGACCCTCTCGAACGAGATCAACCAGATCACCTCGAAGATCCTCGGCAGCGTCCCGCTGATCAGCGAGACGCCGGGCTCGACGCACGTGTCCGAGGACGGCAAGAGCGCTACCGCGACCGCGCCGTCGTACAACATCTCGGTCGGCAACCTCCTGACCGTGACCCTCGGCAACGGCGTCTCCGCCTCGGCGGCGGCCCTGCAGGACAAGCCGTCCAAGGTCGTCGTGTTCCACGACCCGCAGAACACGCCGAAGACGCTGCCGTACACGGGCCTGAACGAAGGCCTGCTCGGCGTGCTCGCCATGGTGCTGCTCGGCATCGCGGTGGTGGTTCGGCGACGTCTGATGGCCCGCTAGGTCACGCGCTGATGCCTCACTAGAGGCGAAGCTCAGGAAGCCCCGGTGTCGTCGACACCGGGGCTTCCTGGCGTTGCGAGGCGGGCGATGGCCCCTACGCTGGTGCACATGGCGGCGCGTGCGCGTTCCCGGGACAGCGCCGTCGAGGCCGGGCTCGCCTCGGCTGCGGCGGCGGAAGTCGAGGCCTCGCTCGCCGTACCGCTCGATCCGAAGGTCGCGGGCTTCTTCGACGTCGACAACACGATGATGCAAGGCGCCTCGATCTACCATTTCGCCCGCGGACTGGCCGCTCGCGACTTCTTCACCTGGCGCGACCTCGCGGCCTTCGCCTGGAAGCAGGTCGCCTTCCGCCTCAAAGGTGTCGAGGACCCGGCGCACATGGAGGAGGCGAAAGAAGCCGCCCTCGGCTTCGTCGCCGGCCACAGCGTCGAGGAGGTCGTCGGGCTCGGCGAGGAGATCTACGACGACCTCATGGCGGACAAGATCTGGTCCGGCACCCGGGCACTGGCCCAACAGCACCTCGACGCCGGGCAACGGGTCTGGCTGGTCACGGCGGCGCCGGCCGAGCTCGCCTCGCTGCTGGCCCGGCGCCTGGGCCTGACGGGGGCGCTCGGCACGGTGTCAGAGGTGAAGAACGGGATCTACACCGGGCGCCTCGTCGGGGAGCCGCTGCACGGCCCGGCGAAGGCCGAAGCGATCACTGCACTAGCCGAGAAGGAGGGCCTGGACCTGTCGCAGTGCTCGGCGTACTCGGACTCGGCCAACGACCTGCCGATGCTCTCGCTGGTGGGTCACCCCGTCGCGGTGAACCCGGACGCGGCGCTGAAGCGGATCGCGAAAGAGAACGAGTGGGAGATCCGCGACTTCCGGACCGGGCGCAAGGCGGCGAAGATCGGCGTACCGGCAGCAGCCAGCGCCGGCGCAGTAGCCGGCGGGATAGCAGTCGGCCTGAGCATGCGCCGCAACCGCCGCTGACCCACCCCCTCCCCCGCTACGTCGAGCCCAACGTTGTTGGTCTTCAACCCCCCTCGAAAGACCAAATACGTAGGGCTCGGCGGTTAGAAGAAGACGGACTTGCGCGCGAGAAGGAGCTTGTAGAGGGTCTGCTGGATGACCTCGCGGACCTGGTCGGTCAGGTTGAAGACCAGCATGGGGTCGTCGGCGCCCTCGGGGCCGATCTTGTCGGTCTCGATCGGTTCGCCGAACTCGATGATCCACTTCGACGGCAGCGGGATCATCCCGAGCGGCCCGAGCAGAGGGAAGAACGGCGTGATCGGCAGGTACGGCAGCCCTAGCGCCCGCGCCAGCGCCGGGACGTTGCCGACCAGGGGATAGATCTCCTCGGCGCCGACGATCGAGCACGGGATGATCGGTACGCCGGAGCGCAGCGCAGCGGACACGAACCCGCCGCGACCGAACCGTTGCAGCTTGTAGCGCTCGCGGTAGGGCTTGCCGATTCCCTTGAAGCCCTCCGGCCAGACTCCGACGAGTTCACCGGCCTTCATCAGTCGCTCGGCGTCCTCGTTGCAGGCCAGCGTCGCGCCGGCCTTACGTGCCATCGGCGCGACGATCGGCATCGTGAAGACCAGGTCGGCAGCGAGCATCCGCAGGTGTCGTTTGGCGGGATGGTGGTCGTGCAACGCGACGCCGGTCATCGCCGAGTCGATCGGGATCGTGCCGGAGTGGTTGGCCACGATCAGCGTGCCGCCGGTCAGCGGCACGTTCTCCATGCCGCGCACCTCGATGCGGAAGTACTTCTCATAGACCGGCCGCAGCGCCGGCAGCACGACGCTGTCGGTCAGGTCGGGGTCGAAGCCGAAGTCGTCGACCGGGAAGTCACCGGAGATGCGCCGGCGAAGGAACGCCAGCCCCGAGGCGAGCTTGCGTTCGAGGTCGGAGGTCTGCCCGGTGCCGGCGGACTCGACCGGCGCGACGTCGGCGGGCGCCGGGCGCGCGCGGCGGCGACGCGGTCCGCCCTCCGACCCGCCGTCGAGCGGGATCACTGTCGCCTCAGGCATGAATCCCCACCATCCCGGCCACGGCACGGCCGGCCGACTCGATCTTGTCCGGGTCGATGATGCGTTGCAGCCCACTACCCGACACGAAGTCGTCGAAGGCGGCGAGCGTGCTGAAGCGCGGCTCGTAGCCGAAGTCCTCGCGCAGGCGCCGGGTGTCGACGCCCCGGCCGAACTGCAGGAAGGCGAGCTGCTCAGGGGAGAAGTCGACGAGGCCGGTACGACGAAACATCGAGCCGACGAACGAGACCGCAGGCGAGGGCAGCAGCACGCTGGTGCGACCAGCCCGGCGGATCGCCTGGGAGAGCAGCACCACCCCGTCGCCCGCGACGTTGAAGGTCCCGCGGTGGTCCTCGACGACGGCCCGTCGTACCACCTCGAGACCGTCCTCGACATGGACGAACTGCAGGCGCGGGTCGAAGCCGAACACCTTCGGCACGACCGGCAGGGCGAAGTACCGCGTAAGCGGGGTGTCGATGCTCGGGCCGATGAAGTTCGCGAACCGCAGGAGCGTCACGTCGACGTCGGGGCGGCGCCGGCCGAGACCGCGTACGTAGCCCTCGACCTCGACCGAGTCCTTCCCGTAGCCCGAGCCCGGCAGCCGGCGAGGCTCCATGTTCTCGGTGAACAGCGCGGGGTCGCGTGAGGAGGAGCCGTAGACCGCGGTCGTCGACTTGACGACCAGCTTGCGCACGCTGGGGGCCTTCTGGCACGCGGCGAGCAGCTGCATCGTGCCGATCACGTTGATCTCTTTCATCGCGGTACGCCCGCCGGCGCCGTACGGCGTCGCGATGACGCTCATGTGGACGACGGTGTCGACGTGCGCCGAGGCGATGACTTTCGCGATGATCGGGTTGCGGATGTCGGCGCGGACGAACTCGGTCCGGCCGACGTCGGCGCGCGGCGGTACCACGTCGACGCCGATCAGCCGCTCGATCGAGTCGTCGGCGGACAGCTCCGCCGCCAGCCGCCCCCCGAGGTAACGGGAAACGCCGGTGATCAGGACAACCCGGCCGCTCACCCCAAAGAGGGTACGGGCCCGGGGGTCGCTACTTCTTGTTGCGGCGCTGGACGCGAGTCTTCTTGAGCAGCTTGCGGTGCTTCTTCTTCGCCATCCGCTTGCGGCGCTTCTTGATGACCGAACCCACGAGGAGCCTTCTTCCTAGCCGATTTCGTTAGCGAACCGGCGGTGAGGTCTCTCGCGTCCGGTCTCTTGCGACGAGGCTACCCGGCCTCGACGAACGAGTGCCGAAGGTAGTCGTGAACCGCCTGCTCGGGCACTCGCACCGAGCGGCCGACCCGCACGGCGGGCAGCGTCCCGGCGTTCACGAGCCGGTACACGGTCATCTTGGAGACGCGCATCACCGATGCAACCTCAGCGACCGTCAGAAAGCGCAACTCTCCGAGCCGCTCGGCTTCGGTGGCCATGCGTCAACCGCCCTCCCACGTGGACGGCGCGCCGGCTTCCCCTCCGGCGCACGCTCCGACCTCGTGCTCAGATGCGACTGTATCGGGAGATACAGCACCGCGTCACTGTGGCGGGTGAGGCATTCGGCCGAACGAGTGACGAGCGCCGGCGCAAGATCATTGGTACGGCGGGCGGATCAGGCCCTTGTCGCCGATGCGGGCGGCGTTGCCGGCGAAGTCCTCCCGGGACAGCGAACGCACCAGCGACAACGACTCGCCACCGAGCGACGGCCGCCCCTCGCTGTCGAGCAGCACGCTCGTGAGCTTGCCGCCGACAAAGCCGCCGCTGGGACTCAGCGTGACGTGCAGGATCGCCGAGTCCGACAGGACTCCCCCACCACCGAAGTTGTGGAAGTTCGCGAAGTTGCCGAGGCTGTAGGCGATCAGGTGGCCGCGGTAGAACTCCATCCCGCGCAGCACGTGCGGCCCGCTCGCCAGCACCAGGTCGGCGCCGTCGCGGATCGCCAGGTGCGCGAAGGCTTGCGGGTTGCCGCGATCCTCGCCGAGGAAGTACTCCTCCTCGCCGGTGACGTGCGTACGGTCCGATCCCTCGGCTCCGGCGTGCATGTAGACGACGACGATCGACGCCTCCTTGGCGGCCTCGCGGATCATCGCCGCGGCAGTCTCGAGGTCGAGCAGGTTCGCGTCGTAGTCGTACGGCGCGAACGCCACGAACGCGACCTTCTCGCCGGCCGCCTTGACGACGGTGATCTCGCCGGGAAGCCCGGTCTGCGCCATGCCTGCGGCGTGGATCGCACGGACGGTCTGCTCCTGCCCGGCCCTGCCGTAGTCGAACGAGTGGTTGTTGGCGTCGTTGAGGATCGTGAACCCGTCGTTCGCGAGGTAGCGGGCGAACCGCGGCGGGTTGCGGAAGGCGAAGCACTCGTCGTCGTGGGGCGGGCACTTGCTCGTCGAGGCGGTCGTCAAGGTGCCCTCGAGGTTGCCGAAGACGATCTGCGATCCGGCGGTCAGCGCGTGGTCGATGGGGTCGAGGTAGTGCCCCGGGTCGGGAGCCAGTGACGGTGTGTTGCCGAGGATCGTGTCGCCGACTGCGGCGATCGTGATGGTGCCGGTCGCCGCCGCCGGTGCAGGCGTCGAGGTCGGCGCCGGTGTGGCGTCTCCCAGTCCGGCGCCACACGCCAGGCCGCCGGCCACGAGCGAGGCGGTCATCGCGCCACGCACCAGGTAGGTCTTCATCGGACTGCTTCCACGAGGTCGGACATCGTCTGCGGCGCCTGCCTGCCGGTTCGTTCGCAGACGAGGTCGCGCCACGTGGCAGGGGTCGGCGTCGCAAGGTCGATCGGTACGCCGGTTGCGACCGCCAGCAGGTGCGCCCAGCTGCGAGGCACCACCTGGACCAGCTCGTATCCACCACCGCCGGTTGCCAGCCACCGGCCGTCGCAGAGCTCGTGCGCGAGGTCGTGCACCTTCGCGTGCGCAGCGCGCTGACCGTCGACGGTCAGCGCGAGGTTGGCGAGCGGGTCGAGCCGGTGGGTGTCGCACCCATGCTGGCTGACGAGGAACTGCGGCTGAAACGCGCGCAACGCGTCGGGTACGACCGCGTCGAACTCACGATGCCACGCCTCGTCGTCGACCCCTGGCGCGAACGGGATGTTGACGGCGCTGCCGCGAGCGTTCGGACCGCCGGTCTCGTCGGCGAAGCCGGTGCCGGGAAACAGAGTGCGACCGGACTCGTGGAGGCTGACGGTGAGCACCCGCGGGTCGTCCCAGAACAGCGCCTGCACGCCGTCCCCGTGATGGACGTCGATGTCGACGTACGCAACCCGCTCGTAACCCTGCGCCAGCAACCAGGCGATCGCGACGGCCGGATCGTTGTAGACGCAGAACCCGGACGCCCGTGAGCGCATCGCGTGGTGCAGGCCGCCGGAGATGCTCACACCGTGGTCGGCGTCGCCGGCAACGACGGCACGCGCCGCCGCGACAGTGGCACCGGCCACCAGAGCGCTCGCGCCGTGCATGTCGCAGAACACTGGGTCGTCCGGCGTACCCAGGCCGTGAGCCGGATCAGGCGCCAAGGACTGGCCCGCCCGGCGGACCGCCTCGACGTAGGCCGCGGAGTGCACCGGTTCGAGCAACGCGTCGTCGGCGGCGTCGAACCCGATCAGCTCGACGCGGTCGAGCACCCCGAGGTCTCGCGCCAGCGCCATCGTGAGCTCGACGCGAACCGGGTTGAGCGGATGGGAGGGGCCGAAGTCGTACTCCAGCAGCCGTTCGTCCCACGCGGCGGCGACCGAGCAGGTCACGTCAGCTCGACGGCGAGCTCTCGCGACCGGTCGCGGCAAGCCTGCATGCCGGCCGCGATGGCCTGTCGGATTCCCATCTCGTCAAAGGTGCGGATCGCCGCAGCGGTCGTGCCGTTCGGGCTGGTGACGTTCTCGCGAAGCGTCGTCGGGTCGTCACCGGAGTCGCGCATCATCGCCGCCGCTCCCGTCACGGTCTGGATCGCCAGGTCCTGCGCGACGTCTTTGTCCAGCCCGAGCGCAACGCCCGCCGCGACCATCGACTCGACGACGTAGAAGAAGTACGCCGGCCCGCTTCCCGACACCGCCGTCACGGCGTCGAGGTGGTCCTCGTCGACCCGGATGACCTTGCCCACGGTGGCGAGCAGCGCCTCTGCCCTCGCCAAATGCTCCTCGCCGGCGTTCGTGCCCGGCGCCACCGCACTCATGGCCTCGTTGACCAACGCCGGCGTGTTCGGCATGACGCGGACGAGCGCGGTGCCGGCCGGCAGATGTTGCTCGAGCGTCGCGCAGGACAACCCAGCGACGATCGAGATCACCAGCTTGCCGGCCGCGCCCAGCGTCGACACCTCGTCGAGCAGAGCCGTCGTCTCCGCCGGCTTCACGGCGACGAGCAACGTGTCGGCACGTCCGAGGGCGCCGGCCACGTCGTGTCGGGCGATGCCGTACTGCTCGGCGACGTAGGCCGCGCGGTCGTCGTACCGCTCGACGAAGACGACGTCATCCGCGTCGTACCCGGACCGGAGCAGGCCCGAGATCAGCGCCTCGCCCATCTTCCCCGCGCCGAGGAACGCGACCGTCGAAGCCATGCCGCGATCCTCGCAGATCGGGTGCGGGCTAGGCGCTCGATTCGTCGGCGGCGACCGGAGCCGCGAGGTGCAGCCTGGTGAAGGCGAGCGCCTCCGCGACGTCGGACTCACGCTCGATGCGGTCGTCAGCACGACGGGTGTTGATCTCCACCACGACCGTGCCGTTGAAGCCGTTGACCGCGAGCTGCTCCAGCAGCTCGGCGCACGGCTGCGCGCCACGGCCCGGGACGAGATGCTCGTCGCGGGCGCTGCCCATGCCGTCCGCGATGTGGATGTGAGCGAGGCGATCGCCCATGCGCGCAGCCATCTCGAGTGCGTCGTTCTGCGAGACGGCGGTGTGGGAGAGGTCCAGGGTGAAGTGACGGAAGTCCTCTTCGCTCGGGTCGTAGTCGGGCGAGTACGGAACGACGGACCGGCCGCGGGCACGCAACGGGAACATGTTCTCGACGGCAAAGCGAACGTCGGTCTCGTTGGCCATTCGTTCGATGCCTTCGATGAAGTCACGGGCGTACTCGCGCTGCCAGCGAAACGGCGGGTGTACGACGACCGTGGGCGACTGCAACGCCTCGGCGACCGCCTGTGCCTTCACGAGCTTCCCCCATGGCTCGGTGCCCCAGACGGTGCGCGTGATGATCAGGCAGGGCGCGTGGACGGCGAGGATCGCGATGCCGTGGTAGTCCGACAGCTTGCGCAGCGCCTCGACGTCCTGGCTGACCGGGTCGGGGGTGACCATCACCTCGACCCCGTCGTACCCGAGCCGAGCGGCCATCTCGAACGCGGCAGCCGTCGACTCCGGATAGACGGACGCGGTCGACAAGGCCACCTTCGCGTCCGGCACCTTGACGACTGTCACGACGTCAAAGCCTAGGCCCGTGGCGGCCGGCGGTGCCGATCGCCGTAGGGTTGTCCGGTGCCCGAGGTAGATCTGGATTTCCCGCGACAGTGGGTCGAGTTCGCCGACCCGGCGGACGCCGACCAGATCTTCCGCTGCGACCTCACCTGGCTGCTGTCGCGCTGGACGTGCATCTTCGGCAACGGCTGCAAGGGCATCGTCAAGGGCCGCAAGGACGACGGCTGTTGCACGCACGGCGCACACTTCTCGGACAAGGCCGACGAGAAGAAGACGAAGAAGTACGCGAAGGCGCTGAGTGCCGAGGAATGGCAGTACCGCGACGAGGGGCTGAAGAACGGCGTCACTGAGCTGGAGGACGGCGCCGCCAAGACCCGCGTGTACAAGGGCGCCTGCGTCTTCCTCAACCGGCCGGGCTTTCCCGGCGGGCAGGGCTGCGCCCTGCACCTGCACGCCCTCAACATCGGCAAGAACCCGCTGGTGACCAAACCGGACGTCTGCTGGCAGCTGCCGATCCGGCGTACCTACGACAAGCGGGTCCGCCCCGACGACACCGAGGTCCAGGTCGTCTCGATCGGCGAGTACGACCGGCGCGGCTGGGGTCCCGGTGGTCACGACCTCAACTGGTACTGCACCGGCGCCACCGAGGCCCACGTGGGCGAGGAGCCGGTGTATGTGAGCAACGCCCCGGAGCTCATCGAGCTGATGGGGCAGCCGGCCTACGACGTACTCGCCGAGATCTGCGAGGCCAACCTCGCCGGCCGCTTCACCGCCCACCCCGCCGACTGACCAGCAACGCTCCTTAGCTGGGGCAATCCGCCCAGCGACGCTGCGTTGCTGGGGGGAATGGCCCAGCAACGCAGCGTCGCTGGGCGCGTTGCGGGGAAGTGTCGCCGGTGCGCCTTACCGTCTCAGCCATGGCGTCGAAGGCGGCCGCGCGGCCTGCATACCGGTGTGACGAGTGCGGCGTCGAGGTCGCCAAATGGGTGGGGCGCTGCCCGGAGTGCCAGGCATGGGGCACGATCAGCGAGGCCGGCGCGAGGCCGGGCCTCAGTGTCGTCGCCGGCCCGGTGTCGGCTCCCGCCAGACCGATCGCCGAGGTCGAGGAAGGGTCCGCCCGGCACCGCGCTACCGGTGAGGCCGAGCTCGACCGGGTGCTCGGCGGCGGGCTGGTCCCGGGCTCGGTCGTGCTGCTCGCGGGGGAACCCGGCGTCGGCAAGTCGACGTTGCTGATCAGCGCGGCGGCCAGGATCGCGGAGAGCGGTCGGCGCTGCCTCGTCGTGACCGGCGAGGAGTCGGCGGCCCAGGTACGCCTGCGGGCCGGACGGATCGGCGCCCTCGCCGACGACCTCTATCTCGCCGCCGAAACCGAGCTCTCCGCGCTGCTCGGCCACGTCGAGACGGTCAACCCCGACGTCCTCGTCGTCGACTCGGTCCAGACGATCGGATCGGCGGACGTCGACGGAGCGGCCGGCGGCGTCGCGCAGGTTCGCGAGGTCGCGGCCGCCATCATCCGGTTGGCGAAGGCCCGTGGGATGGCGACGATTCTGGTCGGCCACGTCACCAAGGACGGCGCGGTCGCCGGCCCTCGCACCCTCGAACACCTGGTGGACGTGGTCTTGTCGTTCGAAGGAGACCGCCACTCGCGGCTGCGACTCGTACGCACCGTGAAGAACCGGTTCGGGCCGGCGGACGAGGTGGGGTGCTTCAACCTCACCGACGACGGCATCGTCGGTCTGCCCGACCCGTCCGGCCTGTTCCTCTCGCACGGCAGCAACCCCGTGCCCGGGACCTGCGTGACGGTCACGATGGAGGGCCGGCGCGCACTGGTCGCAGAGGTGCAAGCACTCGTGATGACCACCGATCTGCCCAACCCTCGACGGGCGACCAGCGGCGTCGACGCGGCCCGGTTGGCGATGCTGCTCGCGGTGCTGCAACGCCGGGCCAACCTGGCGTTCTTCAAGCGAGACGTCTACGCCGCGACGGTCGGCGGCGTACGAATCGACGACCCCGCCTCAGATTTGTCGCTCGCGCTCGCGCTGGCCAGCACGTTCCTCAACGTCGCGGTACTGCCCGGCCTTGTCGCGATCGGCGAGGTAGGGCTCGCCGGGGAGATCCGGCCGGTCTCCGGCGTACGCGGCCGGCTGGTCGAAGCGGCCCGACTGGGTTTCACGACGGCCCTCGTCCCGCCGCGATGCGGCTCGGACGCCGCGGGCATCCGCGCGATCGAGGTCAGCGACGTCATGGACGCGGTACGCCGGGTGTGGCCTGACGCCTAGCTCGCCGGACGAAGATCGACAACGATCACCGGCCCCACCAATAGACTCGCTCGTCGAGCGAATCGAGGAATGACGTGGCACCCGAGCGCGCCGAAGGCGATCTGCTGCGGGCGACCCTTGCCAAAGTCGCGCCGGGCACCCAGCTTCGCGACGGCCTCGAGCGGATCCTGCGCGGTCACACTGGCGCGCTGATCGTCCTCGGTCACGACAAGGTCGTCGAGGGAATCTGCACCGGCGGGTTCCCGCTCGACGTCGAGTTCGCCGCGACCCGGCTGCGCGAGCTGGCGAAGATGGATGGCGCCATCGTCCTCGACGACGGCCTCACCCGGATCCTTCGCGCCGCGACACACCTGGTGCCCGACCCGTCGATCCCGACCGAAGAGTCCGGCACTCGCCACCGTACGGCGGAGCGGGTGGCGCGCCAGACCGGCTACCCGGTGATCAGCGTCAGCCAGTCGATGCGGATCATCGCGCTCTACGTCGAGGGCCGGCGCTACGTGCTCGACGACTCCGCGGCGATCCTGTCGCGTGCCAACCAGGCCCTCGCCACGCTCGAGCGGTACAAGCTGCGCCTCGACGAGGTGAGCGGCACGCTCTCGGCGCTCGAGATCGAAGACCTCGTCACCGTCCGCGACGCCGTCGTCGTGACCCAGCGCCTCGAGATGGTGCTGCGGATCGCCTCGGAGATCGACGGGTACGTCGTCGAGCTCGGCACCGACGGCCGACTGCTCGCGTTGCAGCGGGACGAGCTGATGGCCGGGGTGATCCAGGAACGCGAGCTGGTGGTGCGCGACTACATGCCGCTGCCACACGGCCGCAAGCCGCGAACCGCCGAGCACGTCCTCGCCGAGCTCGACGCACTGTCCGGCGTCGACCTGCTCGACCTCGAGGTGATCGCTCGGGTGTGCGGGCTCGGCAGCGCCGCCGACGTGCTCGACACCCCGGTGTCCCCGCGCGGCTACCGGCTGCTCGCGAGAGTGCCGCGGCTGCCGTCGGCCGTCATCGACCGGCTCGTCGACCATTTCGGCGGACTGCAGAAGCTGCTCTCGGCCACCATCGACGACTTGCAGCTGGTCGAGGGCGTCGGCGAGACCCGGGCCCGGTCGGTCCGCGAGGGCCTGTCGCGGCTGGCGGAATCCTCAATCCTGGAGCGGTACGTATAGCTGGCGCGGAGCGCTTCCGAGCTCCACTCGCACGTCGCGGGCGTCACATCGCGGTGCCGGCCGCACCGTCACCTCCCCGGTCCCTCGCAGGGTAAGACCGCGGCAGCTGGCGTCGGTGATCGTCAGCATCCCCGGACGCTCGTCGCGATCGCGTACCCGCCAGCCCCAGACGCCGAACGAACGGGCGCCGCTGAGATAGGAGAACCGGGTTGGCACTGGTGGCGGCGCGCCGCCGCCGTCGGCATGCCGGACGACGGCGTACTGGGCCACCAGCTGCGCACGCAGCCACGGGTTCCAGTACCGGTCTTCGTGTATGCCCGGGTGGAGCTCGTAGTGCTGGCGCACCCCGGCCGCGGCGAACGCCTGGTTCATCTCGACGTTCGTCGGCAACACCAGATCCTCGAACGCCTGCGCCGTGAGGTAACCGGGCAGTGAGAGGTCAGCCGAAACGCGCGGGAGGGTGTCGTTGGAGAAGCCACGGATCATCAGTGACTGCCGTCCGCGCGCGAAGGCGGCCGCGTTGAGCGCCAGGTCGACCGGCTGGCGGGCGAGGTAGTACCCCTCATCGGCTGCCGGATCACCGAACGCGTACAGCACGACCGCGACGTCTTGCGCGGTTCCGGGCAGCCCGTTCAACGGGACAGTGCCGCCGAGCAGATCCGGCAGCCCGTCGGGGAGCGGGCCGAGGTCAGCGAGGCCGGGCGCCAGCAGGATGTTCATGATCCCGGAGTCGGCGCCGATGCTCGCCCACCGGTCGGGATGCGTCAGCCCGATGGCGTAGGACCCGTAGCCACCGAGTGACTCGCCGTCGAGGATGCGGGATGCGCGGCCACGCGCGACGTGCAGGTGCCGCTCGACGAAGGGCACCAGCTCGTCGACGACGTACGACGCGAACCGCGGTGGCGGACTCGGATAGCTCTGCCGGTCGCCACCGCGGCCGTACCTCGGGTTCCAGTCCACCCAGAAGCCGTCCAGCAACGGGCCCGGACCGTAGCCGCCGGGGACCGTCCGGCCATCCGGCGCGACCAGCACCAGGTCCAGCGGCGCTGCCGGCTTCCACTTCGCCTGGTCGGCGTACTTCCACGGGGTGGGCGTGCGGTACGGCGAGACCGCGGGCTCGCTGTCGAGCGCGGCCACCCAGGCGCTGGGATCCCTCGCCGTACCCAGCATGGAGGTGAGGTCGCCACCGAACCCGTGCAGCAGGTAGAGCGTCGGGCAGCGCCGGCGGGCGCAACCGGCCGGCACGAAGTAGGAGAACGCGGTGGTCCCGCCGAGGTCCGGTGCCGGTTCGCGCCGGCAGGTGACCACGCCCACCACCACGGCTGCGTTCGCGGCTTGGCAGTCGGCGAACGGCGAGGCGGCCGAAGACGGCGCGGCGCTCGCCCGGACGGCCGCCGGACCCGGCACGGTCGCGACGACAGCTGCGACGACGGCGGTCGCGAGGACCGCCCGTCTGATCAGAGCGCGGCGCTCAGGTCGTCGACTCCCGCAAGGGTCTCCGCCCAACCGGAAGCCGCGACGTCGAGCATCTTCTCGAGGTCCACCAGGAGCACCGGACCGTCTGCCGAGCTGCGCACCCCGACGACGTACGACGGCAGGACCTTCGCGGGTCGATCGGTCAGTTCGGGCAACGCGTCGGCAGGGAGCACGGCAAGCACCTGGTCGACCGCGACGCCGACGGCGTCCTCCGCCACCTCGACCACCAGAACGTCACCCTGGTCCTCCGGTGCGTCTGCGCCGCGGACGTCGAGGACCGGCAACGGCGCGCCGCGCAGCTCGATCACGCCGGCCAGCGGCGCCTGCACCCCGGGCAGCCGTTGCAGACCGGTCAGCCGCACGATCTCGCGTACGTCGTCCAACGAGGTCGCGAAGGTGCGCGCCGCGAGGCGGAACATCACGTAGCCGGTGGTCATGGTGTGCCCTCGAGTGAAGCAGCCGCGCCGGCTCGATCGGCCAGCTGGTGACACAGCGCGGCGAGCTCGCCGACCTCGCGCCCACCGAGCTCGGGAGCGGTCATGTCGGCCGGACGGTTGCCGAGCGTGCGCGCCGCCGCTCGGTAGGAGCGAGCGGCGGCCACACCTTCACCCACCCGGTCGAGGGCACCGGCAAGCATGAAATGGGCGAACCCGTGCTCAGGGTCGAGGTACAAGGTCTTTCGCAGCACGACGAGTGCATCGGCATCCCTGCCGAGGTTCGTAAGCGCGACCCCCCACAGATAATGCGCATCCGGCCGCAGCGGAGTGCTGCCGGCAACCTCTGCCGCGATGTCGGCGGCCTCGGCGTAGCGGCCCTCGTCCAACGCGACGCGTACCGCGTCGAGCGGGTCCGGAAGCGGTGCCGCCGAAGGCACGACACGCGGCACCGGAAGCGCCGGGGTGACCAGTCGCGGCAGCTTCGGCACCGCGCCGGCATGCTTTTCCCGGCGACGACGGTCGGAGTCGCTCTTTCGGCGTTCGGGCGCTCGCGGCACCGGCTCGTCAGCCGAGCGGCGGTCGGGCAGCACCCGGCGGCGGTCGGCGTCATCGGCCTTCTCCTCGACGTCGTCGAGGCGGCGGTAGACGAAAGCGTCCCCGAGTGAGACGAGGGTGAAGTCGTCGCTGATCTGCCAGAGCGTCTCGGCGTGACCGAGGAACAGGTAGCCGCCGTCCCGCAGCCGCTCGTGGAGGCGCTTCATGAGCTGACGAGTGGTGTCGCGGTCGAAGTAGATGGTCACGTTGCGGCACAGGATGAGGTCGGCTTCTCCCGGCTCGAACGCGGCCGGTTCGGTCACCAGGTTGCGGTGCTCGAACTCGACGATCGAGCGGACCTCGTCGCGAACCGTCCACGCGGTGCCGTCCGGGTCCGGCACGAACCAGCGCGCCAGGTCGGACGGCTCGGTCATCACGAATGACCGCTCGCCGTACCTCGCCGCGCCTCCCGCCGCGAGGCCGCGGGTCGAGATGTCAGTGGCGAGCACCTTGACGTCCCAGTCGGTCGACGCGGGAAGCAGTTCGCGGACGAGGATCGCGACCGTGTAGGCCTCCTCGCCGGTCGAGCAGCCGGCACTCCAGATGCGCAACCGCTTGCGGTCGGCGTTCTGCCGAATCAGCTCAGGCATGACGTACTTGCGAAGCGCCCGGATCTGCGGCGGGTTCCGGAAGAAGTGGGTCTCCGGGATCGTCACCTCGTCGAGCAGCGCCTGGCGCTCCTCTGCACCGGTGACCGCAGTGACCTTCGCGAGGTAGGCCGCAACGTCAGGGGTTCTGGTCGCCCGCATCCGCTCGCCGACCGAGAAGCTGAGGGAGTCCCGGCGCGAGTCGTCGAAGGACAACCCCGCGGCCTCGTGGAGCAGCCTCGTGATCGCCGCGAACTCCGCGTCGCTGAGCGCGACGCGCTTCATACCTTGCCGCCGTCCACCGGGCTGAGCAGCCGATGCAGCGCAACCGAGATCTCCGGCAGGGGCAGTTGGAGGTCGACCGCATCCTCGGACTTCGCGGCCGCCGGCATCCCGTACACCGCGCTGGTCGACTCGTCCTGGCCGATCGTGAGGCCACCCCGGTCCCGGATCCGCTTCAGACCGGTCGCACCGTCACGTCCCATGCCGGTCAGCAGTACGCCGGCAGCCATCGAGCCGTAGGACTCGGCGGCGGAGGTGAACGTCACGTCGATGCCCGGGACGTGGTACTGCGTCGGAGGGGGCGGTGACGTGGTCACCCGCAGATGGTCGTGAATGACCAGGTTGGTTCCGCCGGGCGCCACGGTGACTGCCCCCGGGGCGATCCGCTTGCCGTGCTCGCCCAGGACGACGGGCAACGGGCAGACGTCGTCGAGCCAGTGGGTCAGGCCCTCCATGAACCCGTCGGCCATGTGCTGCACGACCACGATCGCGGTGTCGGTACGCCGCGGCAGATCCGCCAGCAGCGTCGCGAGGGCCTGCGGGCCGCCCGTCGAGGCACCGATCACGAGCAGCTCGAACTCGCGCTGCGCGAGGCTCTCCATCAGTGCGCTCGGCTCGTCAGGACGCGGTGGCGGCTGCCGCCGCGACGTGCTTCGAGGTGCCGGACGTTCGGTCGTGCCGTCCAACCGGGCCGTGGTCATCGAGGACCGCGTGACGCCGAGCCGTCCTCGGGGATGGGTGATGACCCGCACCCGGCCGGCAACCCGCAGTCGCTGGCGCAGCTCCTCGGCGTACTCCGAGAGCCGGGCGCTGTCCTCAGGTCCGGGCTTGGCCATCACGTCGATGGCGCCGGCAGCCAGCGCCGACGCCGCGTTGTCGCGGTCGGCGCCGTTGACGAAGGCGGAGTACACGACGATCGGTGTCGGCCGATTGGCCATGATCCGTTCGATCGCCTCGATGCCGTTCATGACCGGCAGATGCAGGTCCATGATCACGGCGGTCGGCTGCAGCCGTTCGACGAGCGCGACGGCATCGCGGCCGGTTCGCGCCTCGCCGACCACCTCGAGCAGCGGGTCCGCCGCCATCGCGGCGCGGATGAACCGGCGCTGAGTCGCCGAGTCGTCGACGATGACCACCGTGACCGGAGACGGGAGCTCCGGCTGCGCAGTCACCTGTGACATGTCGTCGTGTCCGTCCACGTGCTTGAGGCTGCGGACGAGATGTCCGAAGCCACCCGATTGAGGCGTTCAGTCAGTGTTCTGGGTGAAATGGAAGGTCACCTGCTGCGCCCGGACGCCGGCCAGCTTTGCGGCGAGGTGGTAGGTGCCGGGCGAGGCCGCCTCGCCCGGGCTGCAGCCGGGGTCGAGACGCTTGCCGTCCCAGGTGATCGACAGCGTGGTCGTGGCACCGGGGGCGAGATTCTTGGTGGTTGCGACGTCCGAGGTCGGGCAGCCTGCGCTCGCCCCGGTCGTCCACCAGTCGGCGGCCCCCGAGGTCACCGTCCAGATTTCGTCCGACGGCGCGGTGGTCAGCCGGCAGGTGGTCGAGGAGACGTTGGTGAGTGTCCCGGTGAACACCGGCTCGTCACCGACGGCGTACGTCTGCTCCGAGGTCGTGATCGCGGCGGACAAGTCTCCGGGCGCGCAGTCCGTGACGCCACCCGCCGGCGTACTGCTGCCGGTCGGGGTGCCGGAACCGGTCGAGCTCGCCGACGGCTTCTTCCCGCCCCCCGAACAGGACACCGCGATGACGATGATCAGGATGAGCGGCACGCCGAGGACCACCAGCCGGCGGATCCAGTAGACCCGCGCCGGCTGCGGGCCGACCGGCGACAGCACGCTGCTCATCCGGATGATCGTAGGACGCAATGTCGCGCCGGATGGGACACTCGAGGGTGAGGATGACCGACATCAGGTTCGCCCGCGAGGTCCAGCGCTGGTACGACGCGAACAAGCGCGATCTCCCCTGGCGCGGGCCGGACGTCACCGCCTGGGGCGTGCTGGTCAGCGAGGTGATGCTCCAGCAGACCCCCGTCGCTCGAGTGCTTCCCGCGTGGCAGGCGTGGCTGGCGCGCTGGCCGATCCCGGCATCGCTGGCCGGCGAGGCCCCGGGCGAAGCGGTGCGGCAGTGGGGCCGGCTCGGTTACCCGCGACGGGCACTACGACTGCACCAGGCCGCCAACGCGATCGTCGCCCGCCACGGCGGCGAGGTGCCTGCGTCGTACGACGACCTGCTCGCGCTTGCGGGCGTCGGCGGCTACACCGCTGCCGCGGTCGCAGTCTTCGGCTACCACGCTCGGCACGCCGTGCTCGACACCAACGTCCGCCGTGTCTACGCGAGGTTCTTCTCGGGAGCGGCGGACGTAGCCACGGCCTCGCCCAGTCGCGCCGAGCAGGCCGCCGCGACCGACCGCGTCCCCGCGCTCGACCCGGCCCGATACAGCGTCGCCGTCATGGAGCTCGGGGCGTTGGTCTGCACGTCGCGAGACCCGCGCTGCGGGGCCTGTCCGGTCCGCGGCGACTGCGCATGGCGTCGAGCCGGCAAGCCCGCGGCGGCCGCCACGCGCAAGCCACAGGGGTACGCCGGCACCGACCGGCAGGTGCGCGGCCGGCTGCTCGCAGTCCTTCGCGAGGCGGCCGACGTGGTCACGCGGCCGGAGCTGGAAATCGTCTGGGACGACGTCGTGCAGCGTGAGCGTTCGTTGGCCGGCCTCATCGAGGACGGGCTCGTCGAGGCGGTTGGTAGCGACCTCTTCCGGCTGCCGACATGAGGTACGGGTTCGCCCATCGCGGCGGACGGGCACACGGGCCCGACAACGTGCTGCCGACGTTCACCGAGGCGCTGGCTCGTGGCGCGCGCGCAATCGAGACCGACGCGTGGGTGACCGCCGACGGCATCGTCGTACTCGATCACGACGGCCTGCACCGCGCCGGCGCGGCCGACGAGGTCCCGATCACCACGGTGCGCCGGGCCGAGCTCGCCGTACACATCCCCACCCTCGATGACCTCTATCGCAGCTGCGGGACGGACTTCGAGCTCGCCGTCGACGCGAAGGGGGACGGCGGCGCGCCGGCCATCGCGGACGTCGCCCGGCGTCACGGCGCCGCAGACCGGCTATGGGTGTTCACACCGAGCGCCGTCCTGCCCGGTGCCATCGAGCCGGCACACGCCGGCGTGACGGTGCGCGGACGGCAGCTGTGGCGCCGGTCACGCCGCCGGGAGCTGCTCCGTCACCTGGCGGGCGATGGCGTCGAGGTCGTCAACGCGCGGTGGCCGTACTGGCATCGTCGCGCGGTCGATGACGTCCACGAGCTCGGGCTACTCGCCTTCGCCTGGGACGTGCAGTGGCGTCTCGCGCTCGCCCGCTGTCGCCGCCTCGGCATCGACGGAATCTTCAGCGACCACGTCAATCTGCTCCACAAAGCCCTCACCGGCCCCTAAGGAAACACAAACGTTGCTGGAATCACGTTCTCAGCGCTCACGGGGCTCGGCAGAACGGTCTTTCGCAACGTTTGTGTTTTCTTGCGTACGGCGAGGGGCGGTCAGCGGCGCGTGGCGTGGGTCAGGCGGCGTAGTTGCGGAGCACCCGCAAGGCCGCCTCGGCGTAGGGCCCGTCAGTGGTCAAGCCCGAGTCCTCGGGAGCCAGTCGGTGCGCGCCGACCCGGCAGAACGCGCCGGCGTCGCCGGTGATCCGCGACGGTGCATCGCTGTCGCCGTACTGCCAGATCTGGCCGTCCGGCCCGGCGAGCTCGGCATAGACCGGCTGCGGGTCTCGACCGGCCAGGCCGAAACCGTACGGCAGGGTGCGGTGGGCGAGCCAGGCGACGTGGCGCAACCTCGCGGTGTCGGGATAGGGCACGCCGAGTGCCTCGGCGATGTCGAGCGCGTGCGCCCAGTGCTCGGCCAGCCTGGTCGTCGCCATCACCTGTGGGCGCAACGGCGCCGCGGCCCAGGGATAGCGCGCGTCGGGGTCCGCCTCGCGCAGGGCGGCTAGTGCCGCCCGGCGCGCGGTACGCCAACGCTGGAAGACCTCGAACGGGTCGCCGCGTTCGGCGCGCACCCGGTTGTCCATGATCTCGTCGAGCGTGTCGCCCTCCACCGGGAACGCGTCGATCAACGACACGTGTGCGCCGGTCACGCTCGTGACGACCGCCTCCTCGCTCTGCGCGAGATGCAGTACGACGTCGGAAATGCTCCACCCCACGGCCGCTGACGGCGAGAGCCACTGTGCCTCGTCGAGGCCACCGACCATCGCCTCGATCGCGTCCTGCTCGGCCGCAAGATCGGCGATCACGGTCGCCGCGTCAGTCGTCATCGTCCCCCACCGACTCGTCCGTGTCTGCGGTCGCCATCGGCGCCGCAGACACGGACAACTTGGACTAGCTCGCCTCGGAAGCGCCGTCCGCGGAGGGCGCGGTGCCCGCCTCGACCAGCGGTACGTCGAGCTCCATCGGCTTCGACTCGCCGCGGAAGGTGAACCGCTCCTCGCCCTCCTCCGGCTCGTCGACGTCGACGACGACGATCTGACCGGCGGTCAGCTCGCCGTAGAGGATCTTCTCGGACAGGGTGTCCTCGATCTCCCGCTGGATCGTGCGACGCAGCGGTCGGGCGCCGAGCACCGGGTCGTACCCCTTCTTGGCCAGCAGCCGCTTGGCGTCCGAGGTGAGCTCGATCGCCATGTCCCGGTTCTTCATCTGCTCGTCGACGCGACTGATCATCAGGTCGACGATCGTGACGATGTTCTCCTCGGAGAGCTGGTGGAACACGATCGTGTCGTCGACCCGGTTGAGGAACTCCGGCCGGAAGTGCGACTTCAGCTCGTCGTTGACCTTGAGCTTCATGCGCTCGTAGTTGTTGACGTCGTGGTCGCCGGCGGCGAACCCGAGGTTCAGGCCTTTCGCGATGTCCTTGGTCCCGAGGTTCGTGGTCATGATGATCACGGTGTTCTTGAAGTCGACCGTACGGCCCTGCGAATCGGTGAGCCGGCCGTCTTCGAGCACCTGGAGCAGCGCGTTGAAGACGTCGGGGTGGGCCTTCTCGATCTCGTCGAAGAGCACCACCGAGAACGGCTTGCGGCGTACCCGCTCGGTGAGCTGACCGCCGTCTTCGTAGCCGACGTAACCCGGCGGGGAGCCGACCAGCCGCGACACGGTGTGCTTCTCCATGAACTCGCTCATGTCGAGCTGGATCAGCGAGTCGTCGTCGCCGAAGAGGAACTCGGCCAGCGTCTTGGACAGCTCCGTCTTCCCGACCCCCGACGGCCCGGCGAAGATGAACGACCCACCAGGCCGCTTCGGATCCTTCAGCCCGGCGCGGGTACGACGGATCGCCTGCGCGACGGCCTTGACCGCCTGCTCCTGACCGATGACGCGCTTGTGCAGCTCGTCTTCCATGCGGAGCAGGCGCGCGGTCTCCTCCTCGGTCAGCCGGAAGACCGGGATGCCGGTCCAGGTCGCGAGGACCTCCGCGATCTCCTCGTCGGTGACCTCGGCGACGACGTCCATGTCGCCGGCTTTCCACTCGCGCTCACGGTCGGCCTTCTGCGCCAGCAGCTGCTTTTCCTTGTCGCGCAGCGACGCCGCCTTCTCGAAGTCCTGCGCGTCGATCGCGCTCTCCTTGTCGCGGCGTACCGAGGCGATCTTCTCGTCGAACTCGCGCAGGTCCGGCGGCGCGGTCATCCGCCGGATCCGCATCCGGGAGCCGGCCTCGTCGATCAGGTCGATCGCCTTGTCCGGCAGGAACCGGTCGGAAATGTAACGGTCGGCGAGCTGCGCGGCGGCGACCAGCGCGGCGTCGGTGATCGAGACCCGGTGGTGGGACTCGTACCGGTCGCGCAGCCCCTTGAGGATCTCGATCGTGTGCGCCAGCGTGGGCTCGCCCACCTGGATCGGCTGGAACCGGCGCTCGAGCGCCGCGTCCTTCTCTAGGTACTTGCGGTACTCGTCGAGGGTCGTCGCACCGATCGTCTGCAGCTCTCCGCGAGCGAGCATGGGCTTGAGGATCGACGCCGCATCGATCGCGCCTTCGGCGGCACCCGCACCGACCAGGGTGTGGATCTCGTCGATGAACAAGATGATGTCGCCGCGGGTGCGGATCTCTTTGAGGACCTTCTTCAGCCGCTCCTCGAAATCGCCGCGATAGCGACTGCCGGCGACCAGCGCGCCGAGGTCGAGGGTGTAAAGCTGCTTTTCCTTGAGGTTTTCCGGAACCTCGCCTTTGACGATTCCCTGGGCGAGACCCTCGACGACCGCGGTCTTGCCGACGCCGGGCTCGCCGATCAGCACCGGGTTGTTCTTGGTACGACGCGACAGCACCTGCATGACGCGCTCGATTTCCTTCTCGCGCCCGATGACCGGGTCGAGCTTTCCTTCGCGCGCCGCTTGGGTGAGATTTCGGCCGAACTGGTCGAGCACGAGCGAGGTGCTCGGGGTGCCTTCCCCGACGCCACCGGCCGCCGCGGGCTCCTTGCCCTGGTAGCCCGATAGCAGCTGGATGACCTGCTGGCGCACCCGGTTGAGGTCGGCGCCGAGCTTGACGAGCACCTGCGCGGCGACACCCTCGCCCTCACGGATCAGCCCGAGCAGGATGTGCTCGGTCCCGATGTAGTTGTGTCCGAGCTGCAGCGCCTCACGCAGGCTGAGCTCGAGCACCTTCTTCGCCCGCGGCGTGAAGGGGATGTGTCCGCTCGGCGCCTGCTGCCCTTGGCCGATGATCTCCTCGACCTGCTGGCGGACGCCCTCCAGCGAGATGCCCAGGGACTCGAGGGCCTTGGCGGCAACGCCTTCGCCTTCGTGGATCAGGCCGAGCAGGATGTGCTCGGTCCCGATGTAGTTGTGGTTGAGCATCCTGGCTTCTTCTTGCGCCAGGACCACGACGCGTCGCGCGCGGTCGGTGAATCTCTCGAACATCCTCGCTCCTCGCGCCGTACCCGGGTTGCCCCGTTGTCCGCATGCTAGCCCTGGCATGTGACGCACCGCGCCACTCCTCCAGAGCCTTCACTTACTTAGACGCAACGAATCACGAAGAACGTTCGATTCCACTTCAGCCGATGGCGAAACCTTGCCGAATGCGGCGTTTCGTCACCAAGCGGTCAGTGGCCCGCGGCGGTGTACTGCTCGATGATGTCTGCCGGGATACGCCCGCGCTCGTTGACCTTGATGCCCGACGACCTGGCCCAGGCTCGCACCGCGGCCGGGTCGACGCCGGCCGATCCGCGTGCCCGGCGCCCACCCGATCCCGCGATCCGTCCGGTACGTCGTGCAACGCCGACGTAAGGCGCGAAGGAGTCGCGCAACTGCGCGGCGTGCTGTGCACACACGTCGATCTCGAAACCGGCGCCATCCAATGCGAACCGAATCGTCTCGGTGCCCTCGGTGTCGTCGTCATGGAGATCACAAACCAGCAGAACCTGTACTCGCTGAGCCATTTGGGGAAGTCACCTCGCTCGTCTCGAAATCCAAAGCGTGATTCGAAACTACGCGGCGATTTCGGAAATCAACAAATGCGGATTCCGCCGCTTGCCGTAAATACCGCTATTCCGGGCGCAGCAGCGGGAATGTAATGGCTTCGCGAATGTTGACGCCGGTCAGCAGCATCACCAGCCGGTCGACACCGAGTCCCATCCCGCCCATCGGCGGGGCGCCGTGTTCGAGCGCGCGCAGGAAGTCCTCGTCGAGCTGCATCGCCTCGGCGTTGCCGCCGGCCGCCTTTGCCGACTGTTCGGTCAGCCGGCGCCGTTGCTCGATGGGGTCGACGAGCTCCGAGTACGCCGGGGCGAGCTCGACTCCGTTGATGATGAGGTCCCACGCCTCGGACAGCCGCGGGTCGTCGCGATGCGGTCTGGCCAGCGGCCGGACCGACGCCGGGTAGTCGCGCACGAACGTCGGCTGGATCAGCCGGTCCTCGACGAGCTGCTCGTAGAGCTCGAGCACGATCTCGCCCTCGTCCCAGTCCGGGCGCAATGCGACGTCTCGCGACGCCGCGAGGCGGATGAGCTCCGCCTTGGGCGTCTCGACCGTCACCTCGGTCCCGAGCGCCTCGCTGATGGCGCCGAACACGGTGACGGTCTGCCACGGCGCGGTGAGGTCGATGTCGGTGCCATCGGACCCGCGTACCGTCGTCGTACCGAGCGCGGTCGCCGCGTCGAGCACCAGCTCGCGGGTGAGCTCGGCCATCGTGTCGTAGTCGCCGTACGCCTCATATGCCTCGAGCATCGTGAACTCGGGGCTGTGTGTCGTGTCGACGCCCTCGTTGCGGAAGATCCGGCCGATCTCGTAGACCCGCTCGACGCCGCCCACGACGAGACGCTTCAGCCACAGCTCGAGCGCGATCCGCAGATACATCGGAAGGTCGAAGGCGTTGAGATGCGTCTGGAACGGCCGCGCCGACGCCCCGCCGTGCAGCGTCTGCAGGATCGGGGTCTCCACCTCGACGTAGCCACGGGCGTCGAGCGTAGCGCGCAACGACCGCAGCACCGTCGCCCGGGCATGGACGAGCTCGCGGGCGTCGGCGTTGACGACCAGGTCGAGGTAGCGGCGGCGAACCCGCTCCTCGTCGTCGGAGATCCCGGCCCACTTCTCGGGCAGGGGCCGCAGTGCCTTGCTCGCCATGCGCCACGCGCCGGCCATGACCGAGAGCTCGCCTCGCCGGCTCGCCACGACTTCCCCGTCGACGCTGACGTGGTCGCCGAGATCGACGTCGCGCTTCCAGTCCTCGAGCCGATCCGCGCCGACGCGGTCCAGCGACAGCATGACCTGCAGGTCGTCGGTGCCGTCGCGCAAGGTCGCGAAGCAGAGCTTGCCGCCGTCGCGTTTGAGTACGACGCGGCCCGCGATGCTGACCTGCTCGCCGGTCTCGGTGTCGGGAGCGAGGTCGGGATGTGCCGCGCGGATCGCCGCGTTGGTCGTGGTGCGCGGCACCTTGACCGGGTAGCCCTCCGCGCCCGCGGCTTGCAGGCGGGCGAGCTTCTCGCGACGGATCAGCTGCTGCTCGGACAGGGCGTGGTCCCCGGCCGTCGCGTCGCCGTCGCTACCGCCTTCGAGCCTGGACATCGCAGTGGAGTATTTCAGGCGCAGTTGCGCTCGAAGACGAGCCGCAGACCGATCAGCGTGAGGTCCGGCTCATGCTCGGTCACCGTCTCGCACTCGTCGATGACCAGTGACGCGAGGCCGCCGGTCGCGATGACCACGGGATCGGCGTCCATCTCCTCGCTGATCCGCCGGACCAGGCCGTCGATCTGGCCGGCGAAGCCGTAGACCATTCCCGACTGCAGCGCCTCGACGGTGCTCTTGCCGATCACCGCGCGCGGCCGGGCCAGCTCGACCTTGAACAGCCGTGCACCACGTGCGGCCAGGGCGTCCACGGAGATCTCGATGCCAGGTGCGAGCGCTCCACCCAGGAACTCGCCCTTCTCACTGATGACGTCGAAGTTGGTCGAGGTGCCGAAGTCGACGACGACCGCCGGCCCGCCGTAGAGGTGGAAGGCGGCCAGGGAGTTCACGATGCGGTCGGCACCGACCTCACGCGGGTTGTCGTACATCAGCGGGACGCCGGTCTTCACGCCGGGTTCGACGATGACCGCCGGCACCTGCGCGTAATAGCGCGCGAACACGCCGCGCAGCTCGTGCAGGACGGCGGGCACCGTCGAGCAGGCGGCGATGCCGTCAGGTGACGGCGAGTCCGACAGCAGGCCGCGTAACAGCAACGCCAGCTCGTCGGCGGTCGCCCGGGTGTCGGTCTTGATCCGCCACGACTCGATGAGCCGCTCGCCGTGGAAGCAGCCGATGACGGTGTTGGTGTTGCCGACGTCGATCGCCAGCAGCACCCGATCCGCCGGGCTGTCCCCCACGACTCCGGAACCCGTCAGTTGCCGGCGACTGCGGCGCCGTAGACGGCGTCGCCGCGCACCGCGTCCATCCCGGCGAGCGCCTCCGCCGGGTCACTCCCGGTCCCGACGATGCGATTCTCGGAGTCCACGAACACGACACGCGGGCTGAGCTCACGCGCTTCGGCGTCGGTCACCGTGCAGTAGCTGATGATGATGACGAGGTCGCCTTCGTGGACCAGCCGCGCCGCCGCACCGTTGATGCCGATGACGCCGCTGCCGCGCGGACCGGCGATCACGTACGTCTCGAGCCGCGATCCGTTGTTGATGTCGACGATCGCCACCTGCTCGCCGGGCAGCAGATCCGCCGCGTCCATCAGATCCTCGTCGATCGTGACCGACCCGACATAGTGCAAGTCGGCCTGCGTCACCGTGGCGCGGTGCAGCTTGCTCTTGAGCATGGTGCGGAACATCTAGGTCTCCTTCAGCCCAACGCGGGTGCCGAGGCGTACGTCCATATTGTCAATCAATCTGGTGCCGCCGACGCGGGCGGCCACCAAAATCTTTCCGAACCGGGTTCGGTCACGCGGCGGCTGCCAGGTCTCGGTGTCGACGATCGCGAGGTAGTCCACGACGATCCCCGGCGCGGCGTCGAGCACCGCATGCGCCGCGTCGAGCACCGCCTCGGCGCCCTCGGCCTGGCGCTCGACACCGGCGGCCAGCGCCTTCGACAGCGAGAGTGCGGCGGCTCGCTCGCCGGCGCTGAGGTATCGGTTGCGGCTCGACATGGCCAGGCCGTCCGGCTCCCGCACGGTCGGTACGCCGACGATCTCGACCGCGCGGCCTTGGGCGGCGACCATCCGGCGGATCACCGCGAGCTGCTGGGCGTCTTTCTCTCCGAAGACCGCCACGTCGGGCCGGACCAGGTCGAGCAGCCGGGAGACGACAGTCACGACGCCGTCGAAGTGCCCCGGCCGATGCGCGCCTTCCAGCACCGTCGCGAGCACGCCGGCCGAGACGGCCGGCACCTGCTCGTCGGCCGGATAGACCTCCTCCACCGCAGGAGCGAACACGACGTCGGCGCCGTGCGCCGCGCAGACCACGAGATCCGCGTCCAACGTTCGTGGGTAGCGGTCGAGATCCTCTCCGGCACCGAACTGCTTCGGGTTGACGAAGATCGTCACGATCACGTGGTCGGCGTGCTCGCGCGCGACGTCCATCAGCTGCGCGTGACCGTCGTGCAGCGCCCCCATGGTCATCACGACCGCGACCCGACCGGGCAACGCCGCCCGCGCCGTACGAAGCTGCGCCCGGCTCGACGCGACGACGACGTCGCTCATGACTGCTTCCGGGTGGCGAGCGCGTCGAGCAGGTCGGCGGCCTTCTCGACGTCGAGCAGGCCCGCCGCGAGCGCACGTCCCGCCGTGAGTCGCGACAGCGCGACGTAGGCGTCGACCGTTTCCGGTGCACGTTCAACAAGGGTCGACAAGTGGACGCTGACGGTCCCGGCGTCACCGCGCGCGACCGGACCGGTCAAGGCGCGGTCGCCGCTTCGCAAGGCGTTGTCGAGCGCCGCTCCGAGAAGTGGGCCCAGCATTCGCTGCGGCGCTTCGACGCCCGCGGCGCTGAGCAGGTCGGCCGACTGGCTGACCAGCGTGACCAGCTGGTTCGCGCCGAACGCCAGCGCGGCGTGGTAGAGCGGGCGCAGCTCCTCGGCGATCCACGACGGCTCGCCCCCCATCTCGAGGACGAGGGTCTCCGCGACCGGCCGCAGCACCTCGTCACTGGTCACGCCGAATGCCGCGCCGTCGAGGCGTTGCAGATCCACCTCGGTGCCGGTGAAGGTCATCACCGGGTGGAGCGCAAGCGGCAACGCCCCGACCTCTGCCAGTGGGTCGAGCAGCCGGATGCCGTGCGCCCCGCTGGTGTGCGCCACCAGGCTGCCGCGGCGTACCGCGCCGGCGGCGGCGAGGCCGCCGACGAGCGGGCCGAGCGAGTCGTCCGGGACGGCGAGCAGCAACAGGTCGACTGCCGCCGCGACCTCGTCGGGCGGCCGGATCGCCACGCCCGGAAGCAGAGCGTCGGCGCGACGACGGCTGGCATCGGAGACCGCGGCGACCGCCTCGACGCGGTGACCGGCCCGGGCGAGCGCGGCCCCCAGCACCGCGCCGACCCGCCCGGCGCTGATCACACCGACCGCGAGCCGGGCAGGCCGATCCGCTGGCGTCGTCATGAGGGTGTGTTCCAGTCCTGTGAGGGTCCCGGACGCAAAGATCGTACGCCGTACTGTTCGGCTGGTGACGACTCGTTGGCGTACCTGGCGCGAAGCGATGACGGACGCGCTCTACGGCGACCGGGGCTTCTACACCGTGACCGGGGTGGCGGCGCGCCACTTCCGTACGGCGGCGCACACCGGATCGACCTGGACCGATGCGATCGCCGAGTTGGCCGGGCGGGTGGACGACGCGCTCGGCAACCCTGACGACTTCACCGTCGTCGACGTCGGCGCCGGCGCAGGCGAGGTGCTTGCCGGACTCGCGCAGGTCGCACCGGCCCGATGGTCGTTGACCGGCGTCGATGTCGCAGACCGGCCCTCCGAGCTGCCGACGCGAGTCGGCTGGCAGCGCCAGTTCCCCAACGCGGTCCGAGGTCTCGTGGTCGCCCTCGAGCTGCTCGACGTCATCCCGGTCGACGTCGTCGAGCTCGGCGACGACGTACCGCAGATCGTGGAGGTCGACGAGGACGGCACCGAGCGGCTCGGCGCCCCCGCCTGCGCCGACGACCGCGACTGGCTCGCCCGCTGGTGGCCGCTACGACTGCGAGGTGACCGCGCGGAGATCGGGGCGCCCCGCGACCGTCTGTGGCGAGAGCTCACCGACGGCCTCGAAGCCGGACTCGCCGCCGCGGTCGACTATGCCGCCAACCCGCAGGAGCACGTCGCCGGCACGTTGTCCGGCTACCGCAACGGCCGTCATCGGGACCCTGTCCCCGACGGCTCCATGGACCTGACCGCACACGTGTTGTTCGAGTCGATGCGGCGCGACGGCGATCTGCTGCTCACCCAGCGCGAAGCGCTTCGCCGGCTCGGTGTCGACGCGAGCCCCCCGGAGTACGACGCCGATCCCAGCCACTACCTCGCCGAGCTCACCCGTGCCACCGAGGTCGCCGAGCTGCTCAACCCCGAGGGGTTGGGCGGCTTCACCTGGCTGCTTCACCCGGTCGGCATCGCGCCGCTACCGCTCGGGTAGCGGCCAGCCGTGCGTGAGCCGGTACTCGCGGTCGACGCTCTTGGGGACACACATCGTCCAGGCGTCGACCAGCAGCTCGTGGAGCTCGTCGAGCGCGATGACGGCCAGCCGGCCGTGGACCCAGTTGTAGCGGAGGTCAGCCGGCCGAGGCAGCTGGAACTTCTCCGGCTCGGACGCGACGAGCCCGTCCCGCTCCTGCTTGGGAAATGCGAAGCCCAACAGCTCCTCGTCGCGGGAGACCCCTGCGTAGACGATGCGCCCGATGCGGTAGCGGGCACTGCCACGGACGAGGCCGAGAGTCGTGCGCGGCAGGGTGAGACAGAACTCCCGAACCTCCTCGCCGGACGCCATGGGCGCAAGCGTAGGGATCACCGGGGACGCCCGCGCGCGCCGCTACGTCGCGAGTCCGGCGCGAAACGCCCATGCGACCGCGGCGGCACGGTCGCTCACGTCGAGCTTGCTGAAGACGTTGTTGACGTGCGTCTTCACCGTCGCCTCGGTCACGAACAGTCGCGCTGCGATGTCCCGGTTGGACAGCCCTTGCGCCATCAGCTGCACCACCTCGGTCTCGCGTTCGGTGAGCGCGCCGCCCGGCGGCACCGGGCTCTCCCCCGGTGTCGCGGGCGCGGTACCGGAGGTGACCAGCTCGACAAGCCGCTCCTGAACCGTTGCGTCCAAGCGCGTACGGCCGGCAGCGGCGTCGCGGATCGCCTTCTCGATCTCCTCGGCACTCGCGTCCTTGGTGAGGTAGCCGCGCGCGCCCGCGCGGAGAGCCGACATCACCGACTCGTCGTCGGCGTACGTCGTGAGGACCACCACCTCGACCTCAGGCGCCCGTGCCCGCAGCCGTCGCGTAGCCTCGACGCCGTCGACGCGCGGCATCCGCAGGTCGAGCAGAGCGACGTCGGGGTGCTGGTCCTCGACCGCGGCGACCGCCGCCTCGCCGTCGGCGGCCACGCCCACCACCTCGATGCCGTCCATGAGTCCGAGCATCAAAGTGAGGCCCTCCCGGACAAGGGTCTGGTCGTCGGCGAGCACGACGCGAATCACGACACGCTTGCCGCAACGAGCGGCAGTCTCACCTCCACCACGTACCCAGTGTCTCCGGGACCGGCACTCACGCTGCCGCCGGCGAGCTCGGCGCGTTCGCGCATCCCGCGCAGCCCGTTGCCGGCACCTGCCGCTCGCGGCGTCTCGGCGCCTTTGCCGTTGTCACTGACCCGCAGCACGGCCTCGTGGGGCTGCCAAGCGAAGGAGACGTCGACCTCGGTCGCCTGCGCGTGCTTGACCACATTGGTCAGCGCCTCCTGCGCGGCACGAAACACCGCCACGCGCGCCTCCGCTGCGAGCTCGCCCGGCGTACCGGTCTGCGCGAAGTGCACGGTCAGCCCGGTGTCGCGCTCGAAGTCCGCGACGAGCGCCGGCAACCGAGCGGGGCCGGGCAGGGCGTCATCGCGCAGCGTGCCGACCGCGTCCCGCGCCTCGACCAGACCGGTGCGCGCGAGGGCGACCGCACGGTCGATGCGCTCCAGCACCTCTGCGTCGACGTCGCGCGACTTGGCAAGCACGCGCGTCGACTCCAGATGCAGCGACAGGCTCGACAACGTGTGGGCAAGCACGTCATGGAACTCGCGGGCGAGCCGGGCACGCTCTGCCGCGATCGCGTTTCGCTGTTCCGCCTCGCGACTGTCGCGAAGCTCGTCGGAAAGCTCGCGGTTTCGCCAGTTCGCCCGCACCGCCCGACGTCGGAACGCCATCGCCGTACCCAGCCCGAGGGCCCCGGCTGCCTGGCCGAGCCCGCCGAGCGGGTCGTAGCGCCCGACGTACGCCGTCGACAGGCCGACCGCGACGACACCGAGGCTCGCGGGAATCAGACTCCACGGCAGGCGGTACCAGTACATCGCGACGAACACCGCCGTGTAGCCGCACAGATAGACCTGGGTGTGACCACTGAGAACGTTGAGCCCGGCGCCAGCGCCGACCATCAGGCACATGGCGACGATGTCCTTCCAGTCACCAATGCGGCGATGGGTGAAGCTCGTCGCCGCGGCAACCACCAACGCCATCAGCCCGAGACTGAGCACGACGTAGCCGGTCGACAGACCGCCGAGCCCGGTGACGGTCTCGACGACCATGAGGATCGCCAGCAGGTTGCGCAGCACCAGCCGCGCCGACCCCGGCCAGTGCTGGGTCAGCAGCGGATCCATCCTGTCCGGCCCGCAGTCACTCGGCGTGCAGTCCGTTCGTCCGCCCATGAAGGGACGGTACGGCGCGGAGGTCGGGCCGCACATCGGTCGGCAGGTGGACAGCGATTGTCCACCCGGGCTCCACCCGACGGCCGAGGAACTCGCTGGATCGGGGTTAGTACCGTCGCATCGGTCAGCCCAGCCGTACTGATGAAAGGTCATCGCGAATGCCAGCGATCCTCGTGGAGGACCTCCGCAAGAGCTACGGGGCGGTTCACGCCGTAGCGGGTGCCAGCTTCACCGTCAACGAGGGTGAGTGCGTGGCTCTGCTCGGCCCGAACGGGGCCGGCAAGACGACCACCCTCGAGGTGCTCGAGGGCTACCTGCCCCGCGACGGCGGGCGAGTCGAGGTCCTCGGCGTCGACCCGCAACACGCCACCCGTGCGTGGCGCGAGCAGATCGGCATCGTGCTGCAGGGCACCGCCGTCGACCCGTACCTGACCGTTCGCGAGACGCTGACCCGCAGCGCCGGGTTCTATCGCGCGCCGCGCGACGTCGACGAGGTCATCGAGCTGGTCGGCCTCGCCGAGAAGAAGGACTCCCGGATCAACAAGCTCTCCGGAGGTCAGCAACGCCGGCTCGACGTCGCCTACGGGATCATCGGAAACCCGAAGCTGCTGTTCCTCGACGAGCCGACGACCGGGTTCGACCCTTCCGCGCGCCGCGGCGCTTGGGACCTCGTGAAGGACCTGCGAACGCTCGGGACGACCATCATCCTGACCACCCACTACATGGACGAGGCACAGGCGCTCGCCGACAACATCGTGGTGCTCGGAGGCGGCCGGGTCGTCGCCACCGGGACCCCGGACTCGCTCGGCGGTCGAGACACTGCCGCACTCCAGATCCGGTTCCGCCTGCCGTCGGAAGTGGACCCGGCGAGCCTGCCCGTGCCCGTGACGGTCGACCACCACGGGTTCTGCGAGGTCACGACCACCGACGACATCAGAGTCCTCAACACCCTCACCGGCTGGGCGCTGAAACAACGAGTGCCGCTCGAAGGGCTGGTGGCCAGCCGGCCGAGCCTCGAGGACACCTACCTCGCCCTCGTCGGCCACGACGTACTCGACGAAGCACTCACCCCAGCGACCAGCGGAGCAAGCTCATGACAGACATCGCACTCGTCGGCACCCAGATCCGTTACGAGCAGAAGAGCTACTGGCGCAACCCGCTGGCGGCAGGCTTCACGTTCCTGTTCCCGCTCGTGCTCTTCTTCATCCTGGTCGGCGTCACGAAGGGCTCGACCGACACCAAGGATCTCGGCAAAGGCGTGCACCTTGCGCAGTACCTGACGCCGAGCGTGCTCAGCTACGCCGTGATGAGCGCCTGCTTCATGTCGGTGGCGATGACCCTGGTCCGCCAGCGCGAGGCCGGGGTGTTGAAGCGACTGAGGGGTACGCCGGCGCCCTCGTGGGCGGTCATCGGAGGGGTCATCGGAAACGCGGTGATCGTCGCGACGGCGTTGTCCGCGATCAGCATCGTGTTCGCGGTCGTCGCCTATGGCGTGTCGTTCCCGGCCAAGGACATCCTGCCGACCGTCGTGACGATCGCGTTGGCCGCCGTCGCGTTCTGCGCGCTCGGCGTTGCGATCTCCTCGGTGATCCCGAACGTCGACTCCGGCCCGGCAATCGTCAACGTCCCGTACTTCCTGCTGGTGTTCATCTCCGGCACGTACTTCCCGATCAGCGGGACGATGGCGCACATCGCCGCCTGGCTCCCGCTGCGGCCGTTCATCGTCGCGCTGTACTACCACGGCGCCTTCTCGCCGCTGAACTCCGGCAGCGCGTGGGCCTGGCACCAGTTGGGCAGCCTCGCGCTGTGGGGCATCGGGTCGACGATCTTCGCGGTACGCCACTTCCAGTGGACGCCGCGGAAGGGATGACGAGACTCACCGTCTCGACCGGTCGGCTGGAGACCGCCGACGCCGTCTTGACCCTCGCACCGCAGCACCCCGCCGCGCACGGGGTGCTGCGGCTTGCGTTGTCGGTCGAAGACGGTGCGGTGGCGACGGCGGAGCCGATCGTCGGCTACATGCATCGCGGCGCCGAGAAGCTGTTCGAAGTCCGCGACTACCGCCAGATCCTGGTGCTCGCGAACCGCCACGACTGGTTGTCGGCGTTCGGCAGCGAGCTCGGCGTCGTGCTCGCGGTCGAGCGGATGCTGGGGATCGAGGTACCGGCCCGTGCGGTCTGGGCGCGCATGCTGCTCGCCGAGCTCAACCGGGTGCTCAGCCATCTGATGTTCCTCGGGGGCGCCACGTCCGGGATCGAGCCGGGTTCGCCGGCTGCCGCCGCGTTGTCGGCCCGGGAGCGGATCCAGCAAGTCATGGAGGAGGCCACCGGCGGCCGGATGCACTTCATGTTCAACCAGGTCGGCGGGCTCAAGGCCGACCTGCCCGAAGGGTGGCTGGGACGCGTCCGGGAGGCAACGGCCGCCGTATTCGACGACGTGGCCCGGCTGTCGGCGCTCGTGCGCGAGGACGATCAGTTCCGAGCCGCCACGCGAGGCGTCGGCGTCCTCGATGTCTCGGACGCCGCGGCGTACGGCGTCTCGGGTCCGGTCGCACGCGCCAGCGGTCTCGACATCGATCTGCGCCGGGACGACCCCTACCTCGCGTACGCCGAGCTGCCGCCTTCGCTCATGCGGGTCGTCACCCGCAGCGACGGCGACGCGCTGGCTCGCTACGAGTGCCTCGTCGAGCAGATCGAGGTCTCCCTCGCCATCACCGACCACTGCATCGACGTACTTCACGAGCTGCCGCCCGGGCCGATCGACGTACGGCTGCCCAACGTCGTCCGCACTCCGGAAGGCGAGACCTACGCGTGGACCGAGAACCCGCTCGGTGCCAACGGCTACTACCTGGTCTCCCGGGGCGAGCGGACGCCGTGGCGACTCAAGCTGCGCACCGCGTCGTTCAACAACGTGCAGGCGCTGGGCGCCGCCCTGCCGGGAACGCGCATCGAGGACCTGACCACGGCCCTCGCAAGCTTCTTCTACGTGATCGGCGACGTCGACAAATAACCCCCACCCCGGTTCGAAGTAGCACACAACCAGCCGCCGGAACCGGACAGCGAACCACCAACCGGCACAAACCGAGGCGGGTTGTGTGCTACTTCGAACGTCGGAAGAGCTAGCTGAGCTCTTGCTGGACGAACTGGTCCGCCACCTGCTGCGAAGTGCCCTTGTCGACCACGACGGCCTTGTTCAAGGCGACGAGGGTGGACTGGTCGAGCTTGGCCGACACGGCGTTGAGGGCGTTGGCCGCAGCACCGCTCGACAGGGACGCCTGGACGAGCGGCACGATGTTGTCCGACGCCTGCAGGTCCTTGTCGTCGGTGAGCACGGTCAGGCCGAGACCCGACAGGTCACCGTCGGAGGAGAAGACCAGGCCGACCTGCGCCTTGCCGCTCGTGAGCGCCTTGCGAGTCAGCGGCCCGTCCTCGTCGGTCTGCTGGAAGTGCGCGATCTTCATGCCGTAGGTCTTCTCGAGCCCGGGTTCGCAGAACGACCGGGTCGGGCACTCCGGCGGACCCGCGAGCGTGAGCGGGTGACTCTGCGAGTACGTCGCGAGCTGCGAGAGCGTGCTGATGTTGTTGGCGGTCGCGAACTTGGTCTGGACGGCGAAGGCGTTGCGGTCGGTCGCCGTCGCGGGGTTCAACACCGCAAGCGATGACGGCAGCTCGGCCTTCAAGTTGTTGATCGTCGTGGTGATGTCGCCTGACGCCTTGCTCGGCGCGTTGGCACCGTTGTTCGCGTCGTTGATGAAGTCGGTGAGCGTCGCGGCGTACTCCGGGATGACCTGGATCTTGCCCTTGGTCACGAGCGGGTAGTACGCCTCGCGGCTGGCGAAGGTCTTCTCGCTCGCGTCGTAACCGCAGCCCTTCAGCACGTCGACGTACACGTCGGCGAGGGTGATGTTCTCGGCGAAGTTCGAGGCGCCGACGAGGATCTTGCCGCTGCCGGACTGGCCGCCGCAGTACGCCGGCAGCGACGACGCCGACGGCGTGGATGATGACCCGGAGTTGACGGCGGCGTTGCCGCCGCTGCTCGAGGAGCCGCAAGCGCTGGCGCCCAACGCGACCGCGACGCCGGCCGCGGCCAACGCGATCGAAGACGAACGAGTACGACGGATTGCCATCCGAACCTGCCTTCTGTGTCCCGCGACGGCTCGGCCATCGCGCGTGTCTGGCGGGTCGGGGCCCGCATCAGCACAACTTTAAGCACCAGCTAGGACAAAAGCGGCTGTCTCGACCCGAATCGACGCCGTACCGAGACCTGAACTCGTTTCAACAGCGCATCGAGCGCCACGGCTGTCACGGCAATCACAACCACACCGCCATAGACCTCGCCGTAGTACTGCGTCGCGTAGCCGACGGTGATCAGCTGACCGAGCCCGCCGCTGCCGACGATGGCCGCGATGGTCGCGGTCGCCCAGATCTGCACGGCGGCGAGCCGGATCCCGGTGGCGATCAGCGGAATCGCCAGCGGCAGCTCCACCGAACGCATCACCTGCACGCGAGTCATCCCCATGCCGATCGCCGCGCTCGTCGTCTCGGCGTCCACTTCACGAATGCCCGTGTAGGTGTTCGTGAGGATCGGCGGCAGCGCGAAGATCACCAAAGCGATGACTGCCGGCTCGGTCCCGATGCCGATCGGTCCGATGGCCAGCAGCAACATCACGCCGACGATCGGCACCGAGCGCGCGCCGTTCGCGACGCTCGTGACCACCACTCCGCCGCGACGCCATCGCGACAGCAAGGCCGCGAGCGGGATGCCGATCACGCAGGTGATCCCGAGCGAGAGCGCGGAGATCCAAAGGTGCTGGACGAACAGGTGCACCACGCCCGCGGTCCCGTTCGAGCCGCCCACCCAGCTCGACTTCGTGGTGAACCAGGTCGTGAACTGGTGCCAGGTCGAGTTGTCGACGTTCTCGGGCAGCACGACTGCCGGGTTCATGCCGCCACGCCCCGACGCCACGGCGTGATCAGGCGTTGTACGACGAGCAGCACCGCATCGGCGAGCAGCGCAAGCAGCACGGTCAGCAGGATGTAGGTCGTCATCTCGGTGTGCGACCGGTTGGAGAACGCCTCGAAAATCTTCGAGCCGTAGCCGCCTTGGCCGACGTACCCGCCGATCACGACCAGCTCGATCGTCGAGACGACCGCCAACCGAATCCCCGCGAAGATCGTCGGGAGCGCGATCGGCAACCTGACCCGCAGGAAGATCCGCAAGCTGGACATGCCCATCCCGCGCGCCGCGTCCACCGCCTCCCCGTCGACCTCGTCGAGTCCGGTGAGGATGTTGCGTACCAGGATCACGAGTGAGTACGACGCCAGCGGGATGATGACGGTGAGACTGCTGAGCTCGAAGAACTTGATCATGGCCACCACGAACGCCAGCGACGGGATCGCGTAGATCGCGGTGCACAGGTTGAGCACTGTCGTTCGCAGCCATTCGCGCTGACGAGCGAGCGCAGCGACCGGAATCGCGATCAACAGCCCGAGGGCGACTGCCTCGACGGTCAGCGTGACATGCGTGCGCGTGGCCGAGAGGATGGCGTGACTGTTCGCCGTGATGTAGTGCCAGCTCAGCCAGGGATCACCCTGCTTGTGAAACGTGAAGCCGCCCGGGAGGCGCATCCGTGAAACGTAGCGCTCCCCATCGCGCCGATCCGGGTCAAGCGATGATCTCCCTCGACGGCGTCGGCAAGACCTACCCCGACGGCACCGTCGCGGTGCACGAGCTGTCCTTCGACGTCTCCCCCGGCGAGATCGCGGTTCTCGTCGGGCTTTCCGGGTGCGGCAAGACCACGACGATGCGAATGATCAACCGGCTCGTCGAGCCGTCGTCCGGGACGATCACCGTGGCCGGCGAGGACGTCTCGCGGATCGACCCGGTCGAGCTGCGCCGACACATCGGCTACGTCATCCAGCAGGTGGGGCTGTTCCCGCACCAGACGGTTGCCGCCAACGTCGCGACGGTGCCGAAGCTGCTCGGCTGGGACCGCACGAAGACGAAGGCGCGGGTGAACGAGCTTCTCGAGCTGGTCGGCCTCGACCCGGCCACGCACGCCAAGCGCTACCCGCATCAGCTCTCCGGCGGCCAGCGGCAGCGCGTGGGCGTGGCGCGGGCACTTGCCGCGGACCCACCGGTCCTACTGATGGACGAACCGTTCGGCGCCGTCGACCCGGTCGCCCGCGATCGGCTGCAACAGGAGTTCCTGCGTCTTCAGGAGCAGGTCCAGAAGACGGTGGTGTTCGTCACCCACGACGTCGACGAGGCGATCCGGCTGGGCGACCGGATTGCGGTGATGCGCGAAGGCGGCCATCTCGAGCAGTACGCCGCGCCGGCCGAGGTGCTGGCCGACCCGGCAACACCGTTCGTCGCGGAGTTCGTCGGAGCGGAACGAACCCTGCGCCGCCTCTCCGTCGTGCCGATCTCGCCGTCGCGACTGGTGACCTGGCCGACGGTGCACCCAAACGCGACGTTGGCGGAATGTGCCGCGGTGATGGACGCCGCCGACGCGCAGTGGGCTGTCGTCGCCGACGGCTCACCGACGGGCTGGCTGTCGCGAGCAGCCGCGCACGGTGACGGCGTCGCGTATGACCACGCCGAAGCGGCTGCGCCGGTGCAGGTCGGCGACCAGTTGGAGAAGGCACTCGCGGCGATTCTGGCAGGCAACGCGCCGGGCGCCATCGTCACGGCCGACGGTCAGTACGCCGGCGTGCTGCTCGCCACCGACATCGTCACCGCGGCCCGGGCGCGCGGCTGAGGGCTAGGCGAGCAGGTAGTCGATGTAGCGAGCCCGCAACATCGACTCGTCCTCGTTCGGTCGCCGCCCGAGCAGCTCGCTCACGGCGTCGATCGCACCGCGGATGCTCTCTCCGAGGCCACCGGCCGAGCCGTCGTCCGCGCCGATCGCTTCGCTGGCCCCGAGGTGCTTCACGAGGTCCCAGAAGAACCCGATGTCGTGGGCGTGCTCAGCCTTGCTGAACGCCCGCTCACGCAGCTCGCTCGTCGAAAGCGCGTCAAGAGCGTCGAAGTCGGCAGACATGCTGGGGAGCCTACTTTTCGTCGTCTTCGACCGGCGGCACCCGGCCGGTCCACTCGAGATACAGCGCCGCGGCGATGACCGCGAGACCGGCCGCCACTCCCACCGCCGACGTCCTGACGTCCTGGTGAGCCGCCGTCGAGTGGACCTGTACCACCCAGCCGAGGAACCCGGCGTACGCCCCGGCCGCGACGGCGCCGCCAACCGATGACGCCTTGGCAAGTGCCACCAGCCGCGCGACGACCAGCGGATCGATCGCCCTTGTCCCCGGCCTGCGGTCGAGCCGTGCTTTGGTCAGCGAAGCCGTGTAGCCCTCCGCGATCGCCAGCACGAACAGCGACGCCTGCGCGTAGATCGTCGGCGACGGCAGGTCGGTGTAGTAGGAGCGGGTGATCAGGTACGCCACGAGACCCGCGACCACCCCGAGGCCGACGAGCACGTACCACCTCGTCGGTCTCATCGCGGAGCGTCACCGACTCGACGTACGTCGGCCGCTGCGATGTGCTCCACCAACGCCCGCACCGATCCGACCCTCGGCAGCTCGGCGACCGGGTCGATCTCCAGCCACGGCACGAGCACGAACGCCCGTTCCCGGGCTCGCGGGTGGGGCAGCGTCAGCCGCGGATCCTCACTGACCTGGCCGTCGACGTCGATCACGTCCACGTCGAGACTGCGCGGCCCCCACCGTCGAGACCGCAGCCGGCCGGCAGCCGTCTCCGCCGCTTGTGCCGCGACGAACGCCGACTCGGCGTCCGAGGTGCCCAACGTCGCGACCAGGTTGAGGAAGTCCGGCTGGTCGGTAACCCCCACCGCTGCCGTCTCGTAGACCCCCGACACCTCGACGATCGGCAGGTGCATCGACAACACCGACAGGCCGCGGCGCAGCTGCCCGAGCCGATCTCCGAGATTGGAGCCCAACGACACCACGGCCGTCATGACCGGGCAGCCATCAGCCGCGCGCCCGGGTGATCGTGATCGTCACGTCGTCGACGTTGACGCCGGTGGGCGCCTCGGGCTTGTGCACCGTGATCTCGACCGCGCTCACGCCATCCACCGACAGACAGACGTTCGCCAGTCGCTGGGCGAGGGTCTCGATGAGATTGACCGGGTCGTTCTCGATCGCGGCGAGCAACCGCTGAGCCAGCCCGGCGTAGTCGACCGTGTCGCCGAGGTCGTCGCTTGCCGCGGCCGCGCTGGAGTCCACCGACAGCACCGCGTCGACGACGAAGTGCTGGCCGTCGCGCCGCTCCTGCGCCAGTACGCCGTGATAGCCGTATGCCCTGAGCCCGCGCAGCGCGATCTGGTCGCTCATCGTCCGGATTCCCACCCGTGCCGTGCCGTCTCCGCGACGACGCGGACCGCGTCGGCACTCGGCCGGGCGCGATGCACCCGCACGCCCCACACTCCCGCCGCCGCGGCCAGCGTGGTCACAGCCGTCGTCGCATCGTCGCGCGCCACGGCGTCACGCGGGCCGGCGTCGGTGGCGAGCAGCGTGCCGAGGAAGGACTTGCGACTGGCCCCGACGAGCACCGGGAACCCGAGCCCGACGAGGGCGTCGAGGTGCGCCAGCAGCTGCCAGTTGTGCTCGGCCTTCTTCGCAAAACCGATGCCGGGATCAATGACGATCGCGTCAGGTGCCACGCCGGCCGCCATCACGGCGTCCACCCGGGTCCGCAGCTCGCCGCAGACCTCGCGCACGACATCGTCGTACGTCGCATGGGCGTACATGTCGGCGCTGTGCCCACGCCAGTGCATGACGACGTAGGGCATGCCGACGTCTGCCATCAACCGCGGCAACGCCGGATCGGCCAGACCGCCGGAGACGTCGTTGACCAGACGTGCCCCTGCCCGCATCGCGGCAGCAGCGACCTCGGCGCGCATCGTGTCGATGCTGACGAACAGACCGGCCTCGCTCAATGCGCTGACGACCGGCAGGACGCGGCGCAGCTCCTCCGCGCACTCGATGCGCGCCGCGCCGGGCCGCGTCGACTCACCGCCCACGTCGACGAGGTCCGCGCCGTCCGCGGCGAGCGCCAACCCGTGGGCGATCGCGGCGTCGACGTCGAAGTGAAGACCGGAGTCGCTGAAGGAGTCCGGCGTGACGTTGACCACGCCCATGACCGCGGTGCGACCGAGGTCGGGCAGGCCCCCCATCGTGCCTAGCGCTTGCCGGCCACTCAAGCGGTGGTGCCGGGAGCCTGACGACGGGTCGTGCGCTTGGTCGGCGTCGGCTTGTCGGGGTCCTTCGCGGTGCGGTTGGCGCGGCTGCGGGAGCCGGCCGCCGACCGCGAGCCGTTGCGGCCGTTCGCCGACTTTGCACGAGAGCCGTTGCCGTTGGTGAGACCGGCGACGTCCTTCGGACCCATCAGTGCCAGCTCGGCAGGGGTGAGGACGGGCTTGCGGTTGTTCGGCGCCTTTCGCGCAGTCACGATCTGGCGGGCCGGTCGCTTGTCGACCGCGGCGAAGATCTCCTGAAGATCCGCCTTCGACAAGGTCTCCTTGTCGAGCAGCTTCAGCACCATGTCGTCGAGCACGTCGCGGTACTGGACCAGGATCTCCCACGCCTCGTCGTGCGCTCGCTCGATCAGCTCGCGCACCTCGTCGTCGATCAGGGACGCAACCTCTTCGGAGAAGTCCCGCTGATGACCGAGGTCACGGCCGAGGAACACGTCACCCTCGGTCTGCCCGAACTTCAGCGGGCCGAGCTTCTCGCTCATGCCGTAGGTCATGACCATCGCGCGCGCGGTGGCGGTGGCCTTTTCGATGTCGTTCGACGCACCCGTCGTCGGCTCGTGGAAGACCAGCTCCTCGGCGGCTCGCCCGCCAAGGGCGTAGGCGAGCATGTCCATCATTTCGGAGCGGGTCTGGTTGTACTTGTCCTCTTCCGGGAGGACGAGCGTGTGTCCGAGCGAGCGGCCACGGGCGATGATGCTGATCTTGTGCACCGGGTCGGTGTTGGGCAGTGCCCACGCCACGAGCGCATGGCCGCCCTCGTGGTAGGCGGTGACCTTCTTCTCGGCCTCGCTCATGACCCGCGTCTTGCGCATCGGGCCGGCGATCGCGCGGTCGATCGACTCCTCGAGCAGCCCCGTCGTGATCTGCTTGGCGTCGGTACGCGCGGTGAGTAGCGCAGCCTCGTTGATGACGTTGGCGAGGTCGGCGCCGGTGAAGCCCGGCGTACGGCGGGCGATGACCGCGAGGTCGACGTCCGGCGCGAACGGCTTGCCCTTGGCGTGGACCCCGAGGATCGCCTTGCGGCCTTCGAGGTCGGGGCGGTCCACGACGATCTGGCGGTCGAAGCGACCTGGGCGCAGCAGCGCCGGATCGAGGATGTCCGGCCGGTTCGTCGCGGCGATGAGGATCACCCCGCGGTTCACGTCGAAGCCGTCCATCTCGACGAGCATCTGGTTCAGCGTCTGCTCGCGCTCGTCGTGCCCACCACCGAGGCCGGCGCCGCGGTGACGGCCGACGGCGTCGATCTCGTCGACGAAGATGATGGCCGGCGCGTTGGCCTTCGCCTGCTCGAACAGGTCCCGCACGCGGGAGGCACCGACGCCGACGAACATCTCGACGAAGTCCGAACCCGAGATCGAGTAGAACGGCACGCCCGCCTCGCCGGCAACCGCGCGTGCGAGCAGCGTCTTGCCGGTGCCGGGCGGGCCGTAGAGCAGCACGCCCTTGGGGATCTTCGCGCCGATGGCCTGGAACTTGGCCGGGTTCTCGAGGAACTCCTTGATCTCCTGGAGCTCCTCGATCGCCTCGTCCGCGCCCGCGACATCGGCGAACGTGGTCTTCGGGGTGTCCTTGCTCACCAGCTTGGCGCGGGCCTTGCCGAACTGCATGACACGGCCGCCGCCGCCCTGCATCTGGTTGAGGAAGAACAGCATGACCCCGACGATGATCACGATCGGGAGCAGGTTCTCCAGCAGCGTGATGAACAGGTTGCCGTGGTCGACCTTGACGTTGGTGTCGGTGACACCCGCGGTCTTGAGCTCGTCGTAGAGGGTGTCGTCGTAGTGCAGCGAGTACGACGACTGGATCTTGCTGGCGCCGTCGACCTGGTGGTCGCCGCTCAGCGTGACCTGGATCTCCTGCTCCTTGTCGAGCAGGTTCGCCGAGGAGACCTCGTGGGCGGCGATCGCCGCCTCGACCTTCGGCAGCGGCTCGGTCTTGTAGCTGCCGCCCGCGGTCGCCACCTCGAGCAGCCCGAAGACGACGAGGATCAACAGGACAACCCAGAAGATGGGGCCCCGGAAGGTCCGTCGAAGGTTCATGGCTCCTGCTCGACGCGTGATTTTGGACGGGCCACGCCCAGAATCAGGCGCTTCCCCCGCTCATACGAAGGTACACCGGTGCCTGCGGCCCCGTCGCGCGCTCGATTCGCCTGTTACTAGTGGGAATAAACCTCGGGACGCAGGGTGCCGACGTAGGGCAGGTCGCGGTATCGCTGGGCGTAGTCGAGCCCGTAGCCGACGACGAACACGCTCGGGATGTCGAAGCCCATGTAGGCGACGGGCACCTCGACCTGGGCCGCCTCCGGCTTGCGCAGCATCGCGACCACCTCGACCGACCGCGGATGCCGCGACTTGAGGTTGCGCAGCAGCCAGGACAGCGTCAGGCCGGAGTCGATGATGTCCTCGACCACGATCACGTCGCAGTCGGTGATGTCCCGGTCGAGGTCCTTGAGGATCCGTACGACGCCGGACGACGAGGTGGCCGCGCCGTACGACGAGACCGCCATGAACTCCATCGAGACAGGGATGGTCAACGCCCGGGCGAGGTCCGCCATCACCATGACGGCCCCCTTGAGGACCGCGACGAGGACGACCTCCCGACCGGCGTAGTCGGCGTCGATCCGCGCCGCCAGCTCGGCGACCTTCGCGGCGATCTGCTCGGCCGAGACCAGGACCGACTCGATGTCGGGATGCAGCGCGACGGGAGGCACGGCAGCCTCGTCCATGGGGTGCAACACCTCGACGGGGAGCAGCGGCGCGGTCATCGAAACGAGAGCCTGTCACACGCGCGCGAGGCCTCCAAGCCCCCGGGTAGGGTCACCGGGCCCTGACCTTTCCAGTCGACGACCAGCGCCTCGATCGCCTTGACATGAGAGGCCGTCAGCGCACTCGCCGATGCGCCCGCGGCAATCGCAGCCCGGCGGATCACTCGCCGCCGGATCGCGGCCGGGAGCTCGCCCAGCACGTTCACGTCGCTGGGATCGCGGACCGTCGCCGCCCATGCGTCGAGGGCATCGGCATCGGCCCGCAGCAAGGTGGCGGTGCGGGCCAGCGCCTCGGCCACGCCGGGCCCGAGCACGTCCTCGAGGAGCGGCAGGACGTCCGAGCGAACCCGGGACCGGGTGAAGCGAGGGTCGCTGTTGTGCGGGTCCTGCCAGGGCTCGAGTCCCCACGCGGCACAAGCCGCCACCGTCGTACTGCGGCGTACGCCGAGCAGTGGGCGGATCAGCAGACCGCGACGTCGCGGCATGCCGGCCAGCGAGCGTGCGCCCGACCCGCGACCGAGCCCGAGCAGCACCGTCTCCGCCTGGTCGTCGAGCGTGTGGCCAAGGGCGATCGCCGATGCGCCCACCCGCGCCGCGACCTCCTCGAGCGCGGCATGGCGAGCCTGCCTCGCTGCACCCTCGGGGCCGAGACCCCGGGCGTGCACCGACACCGTGACCACCTCGACGGGGTCGAGGCCGAGCTGCGCACAGGCCTTCGCCGCGCGGCTCGCCTGCTCGGCTGAGCCGACCTGGAGTGCGTGGTCGACGACCACCGCCCCGGCGCGCCGACCGCTACGCGGCGCTTCGGCGGCGAGCGCCGCGGCGAGGGCCAGCGAGTCCGGTCCGCCGCTGCACGCGGCCAGCACGACCGCCTCGGCGGGCAGCTCGTCGAGGCAGCGACGTACCGCCTTGCGTACCTCGGCGACGGCCGGGTCCATCTTCATGTCCGAACGGCAGCCCGGTTACGCCGTGGCGGCGCGATGTGCACCGGTCCGGTCGAGCCAGAGCTTCGGCTCGCGGATCTCGGCGCCGGTCGGCAGCAGGTCAGGCGCGGACCACACGACGTTGAGACCTGCCATGCCCGCCTGGTCGAGCACCGCACGCACGAACGCGGCGCCCTCGGCGTACTGCTTCAGCTTCATCTCCAGGCCCATGACGCGACGCAGCACCTTCGCCAGCGGACCGGCCTCACGGCGGCGTGCGTCGAACCGCGCTCTGATCGTCTCGACCGTCGGGATCACCGATGGGCCGGCGAGGTCCATCACCACGTCGGCGTGCCCTTCGAGCAGGCTCATCAGGCCGGTGAGGCGATCGAGGATCTTGCGTTGCTCAGGGGTCTGCACGATCTCGACCAGACTGACGTCCTCCTTGCCGCGGGCGACGTCGACGAGACCGGACAGCAGCTTCTGTAGCCGGGCGAGGATCGCGGCGGTGTCGAGCTCGGAGGCGAGCAGGAAGTCGCGCATCAGCCCCTGGACATGGCCGTGCAGCCACGGCGCCGCGGCGAACTGGGTGCGATGGGTGACCTCGTGCAGGCATACCCACAGCCGGAAGTCGGCGGGGTCTACCTGCAGCGCCCGCTCGACGGCGACGATGTTCGGGGCGACGAGCATCAGCCGGCCCGGCACCCGCTCGTCCGGCGAGCTGCGAGGCGGACCAAGGAGCTCGAACTGGCCGAGCACCCGGGTGCCGAGATAGCTCAGCAGCACCCCGACCTCGACGCCGGTCAGCTTCGATCCGACGGCGGCGACCGCCGGGCTCGGCGCCTTCATCCCGCGTTTTTCCAACAGCGCGTCGATCAGCGGGTCGGCGAGCAGCTGGAAGCTGTCGACGTTCGCCCGGATCCAGGCGGGGCGGTCGACGACGACGGTGGTGGCGCTGCCGGCCGCGGCGTCCAGTCCGGTGACCTTCGCGACGTGCTCGTCTGCCCGCTCGGCCTTCGCGCGCAGGTCCTCGACGACACCGACGGCATCGGCGAGCGGGATCTTGGGGCCAGGAGGCACCAGCCTCGTGCCGGTCGCCGCTGCAAGCTGCCAGTCGACGACGCGCATGCTCATGTCTCCAGTGTGCTCGCGATCCGGTCGAGGCCGGCTTCGACGTCGGTCTCAGCGTCCGGGCCGGAGGCCATCAGTGCGAACGCCAGCAGGTTGCCGGAGGCGTCGGTGACCAGCCCGGCGAGGGTGTCGACGCCGGTCAAGGTTCCGGTCTTCGCGCGGACCACACCCGCTCCGGCAGCCGTCGTCTTTCCGCGGTAACGGTCGGCCAGCGTGCCGGTGAAGCCGGCGACCGGCAGTCCCTCGACGATCGGACGCAGCGCCGGCTCGGTGGGCGAGGCCGCCGCCCGCAGTACGTCGACGAGGGCGACCGGGTCGAGCCTGTCGTCATGCGACAACCCGCTGGTGTCGTAGAGCGTGACGTCCGCAGCGGACACGCCGTACCGAGCAACGTCCCCCGTCACGGCCTGGGCGGCCCCGCTGAAGTCAGCCGGTAGTCCCTGCGCGGCCGCAACGGCACGGCCGAGCGCCTCGGCCAGGTCGTTGTCGCTGTCGGTCAGCATCCGCTGGACGAGCTCCGCCAGCGGTGGCGAGGAGACGCTGGCCAGCGGACGCGCGGTCGGCGGGGCGGTGGCGGCCTCGATGGGACCGTTGACCTCGACGCCGTCCGCCCGCAACAGGTCGGCGAACGCCTGCGTTGCTTGCGCTGCCGGCGTCGGCGTGCGCTCGGAGTCGAAGTCGGCTGTGTGCAACCGCCCCCCGTCCAGCTCGAGCGCGCTCGGCGGGGTGACATCGCCCTCGGTCACATAGTTCGGCTGCCAGCCTCGCGCTGCGGGCGGTCCGCTCCAGGCCGAGGTGTCGACCCGCAGCCGCACCGGCGTACCGGGGGTCAGGCCTGCCGCGGTCTGCTCCGCGAGATCGGCCAGCGAGGCCGGTCGCGGGTACGCCGGGATCGCAGTCGAGGTGTCGGTCCGCACCAAGGTCGGGTCGCCACCGCCGACGAGATAGACGGTGTCACCGGCCCGCCGCGTCGACGTCGTGAACCGGAAGTCCGCACCGAGGGTCTGCAGCGCCGCGGCAGCGGTCAGCAGCTTGGTGGTCGAGGCCGGCGCCATCTCGGCCCGCGGACTCATCGACCACAACGTGGCTCCGCTCGAGACATCGACCACCTCCCCGGCCAGCTGTTCCCCGGTCGGGAAGCGCGCCAGCGCGGGGCGCACGGCAGCGGTCACCGTGGAACGGGCCGGAGCGGCTGAGCTCGCCACGGCGGACAGCACCGGCGCACGGGTGGGAGCGGCGCTCGCGGCGGCCGTGGGCGCAGCTGACGGGTGTTTCGATTCGTACCGCACCGCGACCACCGCGCCTACGGCGACAGTCACCACGGACGCCGCCGCGAGGGGCGCGACACGGCTCCAACGCACGTCTTGGCACACTAATCGGCAACATCGACCGTCTATCGAGGGAGCCTCGCGTGGAGTTCGACGTCCTCATCGAGATCCCCAAGGGTCACCGCAACAAGTACGAGGTCGACCACAAGTCGGGCCGGATCCGGCTCGACCGGACGCTGTTCACCTCGACGCAGTACCCGGCCGACTACGGCTTCATCGAGGACACCCTCGGCGAGGACGGGGACCCCCTCGACGCGATGGTGCTGCTCCCCGAGCCCACCTTCCCCGGTTGTCTGATCATGTGCCGCGCGATCGGGATGTTCCGGATGACCGACGAGAAGGGCGGGGACGACAAGGTGCTCTGCGTACCGGCCAACGACCCGCGGCAGGAGCACCTCCGCGACATCCACCACATGCCCGAGTTCGACCGGCTGGAGATCCAGCACTTCTTCGAGGTCTACAAGGATCTCGAACCCGGCAAGAGTGTCGAGGGCGCGACGTGGGTGGGCCGCGCCGAGGCCGAGGCCGAGATCGCCGCTTCACGGCAGCGGCTGATCGCCCACGGCGGCCACCCCTAGGCCCGCCGACCCCGGCCCCCTAGGCCACCGCCGCCTTGTTCGAAGTAGCACACGAAGTCCGCTCGAGCCCCCCGTTTCGTCCCACGCTGTCCGGTTCGACGAGCACCTTGTGTGCTACTTCGGGAGAAGGGCGGGGACGTGCGACCGCCCGCCGTACCGGGGAAAGCCGTACGGCGGGCGGGGTCGCAGCCAGGTGTTACGCGGTCTTGGAACGACCGCCCACCGAGATGTTCAGGCCGAGGTTGCTGATCACCTGGCGGATGAACTCGCCCATGCCGACCAGCACGACGCCGGTGGCGACCGGGTTCATCCAGTCGGCGCGAAGCGGCTGACCGAACGCGCGGAACACCGAGTAGTTCAGCGCCCACGACACCAGGATCGCGACGCCGACGCTGACGGTCGTCGTGAGGGCCTTCGGGGTCTTCACGGGCAGGATCTCGCCGAGCACCTCGCCGACCACGGCCAGCGCAAGTGCGAGGCCTGCGAACACGACGAATGCGTACATCGGATCACTCCATCTCTCGCGACACATCGGCGCGTCGCGTCACATGGTTGGACTCCGGCCGCAACGCTCGGTTACCAAGGATTTCCAGCGACTTGCTACGCGGCGGTAACCGACGCGACTGAAAGGAGTCGAACGGAGCAGATGGACGTCGACCCGGCTCTGGTTCGGGCGTGCCAGCGCGGCGAGCGCGGTGCGCTGGACGAGCTGATCCGAGCGACGTACGCCGACGTCTACCGACTGGCCCGGCGAATGCTCGCTGATCCTGACGAGGCCGCCGATGCGACGCAGGAGGTGTTCATCCGGGTGATGCGATCGGTCGTCGGGTTTCGCGGTGACGCCGCATTCGGCACCTGGCTGCACCGGGTGACCGTCAACGTGTGTCTCACCACGCTGCGCAAGCGCTCCAAGTCGCGCGAGACCGGGGTGGTCGCGGGACGTACGCCGTTTGCGATGCCCGACGACGCCGCTCCCATCGCCGGGGCCGAGGCGCTGCCCGACGAGCGTGCCGCTACGGCCGACCTGGCGCGACGCAGTGAGCAAGCGCTCGCGACGTTGCCCGAAGAGGCGCGGACCGTCGTCGTGTTGCGCGACATCGAGGGGTTGTCCACCAAGGAGGTGGCAGACCTGCTCGGCGTCACCGAGAACGTGGTGAAGGTGCGGCTGCATCGGGCGCACGCCCGGCTGCGCACGTTGGTCCTCGGGGACGATCCAGCGGCCGCAGGAGGTGCTGCTTGATGGACGACGACAAGCTGCCTCGGTTCTGCCGGGAGACCCGCTCCCAGCTACCGGCGCTCGCATCAGGGGAGCTGACCGGCTGGCCGCTGCACGTCGTACGCGCACATCTGCGACGCTGCGCCGAGTGCACGAACGAGCTGGCTCGACAGCAGGAGCTGACCGCGGCGTTGTCGTCGCTGCGCGAGACGCCGGTCGAGCCGCCGCCGGGACTGCTCGGCGACCTGCTCGCCCGCGCCGACCAGCGCGGGGTGCGTGAGCGTGCCGCGGTGCCTGCGCGCGGCGCACTCAGCGGTGCGCGACCTGGGCTGTCGGTTGCCTTCCTGACGGTCGGTGCGGTCGCGTCGACGGGAATCGGCTACGGCATCTGGCGCGCCGCCTCGGCCTTGCACCGCCGACGAGCGGACGGCACGTAGGTAGCCCTACAGCAACACCGATGTGCGATCCGCTCTAGACGACGGTGCGGCGGCTGTCCGGAGCAACCAGCCGGCGGGCGTCGGCGTTGACGTCGTCGGTCTGCTCCTGGGACAGCCGTTCGGCCTCCACCCGCGCGATGTACGCCGCGACCTCCGCCTCGCGGGTCTCGTCGGTCCAGCCGAGCACGCCGCTGAGCACCCGGGCAGCCGCGGCCGCGGAGTCCACCCCGCGATGGCGGGTCTCGATCGAGATCCGGGTACGACGGGTCAGCACGTCGTCGAGGTGCAAGGCGGCCTCGTGGGTGGCCGCGTAGTGCACCTCGGCCAGCAGATAGAGGCCGGCGCCGGGGATGGGCTCGAGGAGCTCGGGGTGCTCCGCGGCCGGCGCGAGCACGTCTTCGAGCATGGCGCCGTAGCGGTGCAGCAAGTGCTCGTAGCGCCAGCGTGGCAGCCCGAGGTCTGCGGCGAGCGACTCGGCCTGGTTGGCCAGCGCGTGATAGCCGTCGGCGCCGACCAGCGGGATGTGCTCGGTGACGCACGGCGGCGCATGACGGCCGAGATCCTCGACGGCGGCATCGACCGCGTCACGCGCCATGACGCGGTACGTCGTGTACTTCCCGCCGGCGATCGAGACCATCCCGCGAGGCGAGCGGCTGATGGCGTGCTCACGCGAGAGCTGCGAGGTCTCCTCCTGCTCACCGGACAACAGCGGTCGCAGCCCGGCGTACACCCCCGAGATGTCTTCACGGGTGAGGGGGACGGCGAGGACCTCGTTGACGTGGCGCAGCAGGTAGCCGATGTCGACCCGGCTCGCCGCGGGGTGCGCCTTGTGATAGTTCCAGTCGTCATCCGTCGTACCGATGATCCAGTAGTCGCCCCACGGGATGACGAACAGCACCGACGTCTCGGTGCGCAGGATCAGCCCGGTCTCCGAGGAGATCCGGTCCCGAGGTACGACGATGTGCACCCCCTTTGAGGCACGCACCTTGAACTCGCCGCGCGAGTCCGCGAGCCGCTGCACGTCATCGGTCCACACGCCGGTCGCGTTGACCACCACGCCGGTACGCACGGTCGCCGACTCGCCGGTCTCGGTGTCGCGCAGCTCGGCGCCCACGATGCGGCCGCCTTCACGGACGAAGCCGACCACTTCGGTCGACGCGCGCACGATCGCGCCGTACGCCGCAGCGGTCCGCGCCAGCGTCAGGGTGTAACGCGCGTCGTCGCACTGCGCGTCGTAGTAGCGGATGCCCCCGACGAGGGCGTCCCCGCGCAGGGCCGGCGCCAGCGCCCGAGCGCCTCGGCGAGTGAGATGCCGGTGCCGTGGCAGGGCGCGCGACCCGCCCATCGCGTCGTAGAGCACGAGCCCGGCGCCCACGTACCCGCGCTCCCAGCCATGGCGGGTCAACGGGTAGAGGAACGAGACGGGTCGCACCAGATGCGGCGCGAGCCGGGTGAGGACGAGATCGCGTTCCTTGAGCGCCTCACGGACCAGCGAGAAGTCCATCTGCTCCAGATAGCGCAGGCCGCCGTGGAACAGCTTGCTCGACCGCGACGAGGTGCCACTGGCGATGTCGCGCGCCTCGACCAGCGCGGTGGACAGGCCACGGGTGGCCGCGTCCAGCGCCACCCCGGCACCGGTGACGCCGCCACCGATGACCAGTACGTCGACCGCGCCGCCGTCGAGAGCCTTCCAGGCGTCCTCGCGAGCCTGCGGCCCGAGCTGCGACGTACCTCTCACTGAATCAAGCGTAATGAGCAGTGCTTGCTGCCGCTAGCACTCGGTCATCACTGACCCATGCTGATCCGGAACACCGGGTGCTTCGGCGCGATCGCGGCGAGCTCCGCGTCGCTGGACGTTGCGCTGACGCCGTCGAAGAAGACGCCGACCTCGGCCTTCCAGCGCTTCAGATAGGCGCGCAGGATCGGCGCGCGTTCCGCCTCACCTAGCTCGACCGCGGAGAATCCCTGGCGGCGCCGCCCGATCAGCAGGACACCGTCGCCGGCGGCACGCAGGTTGCGCACCCACTGGGTCTCGCCGCGGGGTGCCACCAGATAGCTCACCCCGTCGACGGTCAGCAGGTTCACCGGTGTACGCCGCGGCTCGCCCGTGGTGCGGCCACGCACTTCGAGCACCCGTGAGCCCCACACCGACAGCCCGAGCCGGGTGAACAGCTCGACGGTCGCGTTGAACACGTGACGGGTGAACCACCCGGGCTTCTGGTAGTGCGGTTCGCTCATGATCGCGACCTTAGAGGGTGACGATCGAGGTGTGGAGCCGCCTTGGAGAATCGAACTCCAGACCTATTCATTACGAGTGAATCGCTCTACCGACTGAGCTAAGGCGGCGCGCGCCGCACGCGGCGCGACCCGCAAGAGTCTAGAGGATCGAGCGAGGCCTACTTGCAGACCGTGCCCGGCTTGGGTGGCACCAGATCCAGGACGTACTTCGCCACTACTGAGTCGACACAGGAGTCCTTGTCGACGTAGGCGGTGTGACCGTCACCGTCGTGGGTGAGCAGCACGCCGGAAGACAGTTGCGCAGCCAAGGCCTTCGCCCACACGAGCGGCGTGGCCGGGTCGCGGGTCGTGCCGATGACCAGGATCGGCGGTGCACCGACAGCGTGGACGGGGTGCGGCTTCTCGACCGGCGGCACCTTCCAGAACGCGCACGGCAGCGAGCCGTACTCGATCGCCGCTCCGAAGTGCGGTGCGACCTTCTCGAACTTCGCGGCGGCCCGTTCGTACGCCGAGACCGACGTCGGCGAGGGACGGTCGATGCAGTTGATGGCGAGGTTCGACTCGATCAGGTTGCTGTAGGTGCCGTTGCTGTTGCGCCCGGTCAGCGAATCGGCAAACAGCAGGACGCCGGCCCCGTTACCGCTGTTCGCGGCGGTGAGCATGTCGATGAGCTGCGGCCAGTCCGAGGTGGAATACAGCCCTGCCGCCAGCCCCTCGAACAGTTCGCCCGCGCCGACGAGGCGGCCGTCCGAGGTCAGCGGGTGAGCGGTGAGCCGGGCGATCAGGTCGTCGATCCAGCCCATCGCTGCCGATTCGCTCGACCCGAACGGACACTTGCCCTGGCCGACGCAGTACGCCAAGAAGTCGTCCAGGTCGGTTTCGAACCCCTTCGCCTGCACCAGGTTCGAGGCGGTGGCGGACTCGGCCGGGTCGAGTGCGCCGTCGAGGACCATCGCCCGGATGTGGGTCGGGAACAGCTGTGCGTATTTCGCGCCCAGATACGTTCCGTACGACGCGCCGTAGTAGGTCAGCTTCGCGTCGCCGAGCGCAGCGCGCAGGACGTCCATGTCCCGTGCCTCGTCGATGGTGCCGACGTGCTCGAGGTAGTCCCCGTTCTTCGCGTAGCAGGCGTCCGCGAACTCACGACTCTGCCGGATCGTCGCCGCCCGCTGCGCCGCGGTCGTGGGGTCCGGGTCGAGGTTGACGTAGGCGTCGAGCTGAGGTCCGGTCAGGCAGCGGACCGGATCGGAGGCGCCGACGCCGCGCGGATCGAACGACACCAGATCGAGATGGCTCATGAGTGGCTTGAACAGGTCGCCGGCCTCCTCGACGAACTGCACGCCGGACGCACCCGGGCCGCCAGGGTTGACGATCAGCGATCCCTGCGGCGTGCCGCTGGACTTCTCCTCGATCACCGCGATCCGCAGCGTGCGCCCGGCTGGTCTGCGGTAGTCCAGCGGGACCGTCAGCTTGGTGCAGCGCAGCCCGTCGGCACAGCCGTGCCAGATCAGCTTCTGGTCGTAGAACGGCGCGAGTGCCGCCGGGGTGCTTGCCCCGCTGCTCGACGATCGCGCCGGTTGCACCAGCGGCGCGGAGCTCGTCGACGTGCACCCGGCGACCGCGGTGACCGCGGTGAGGGTGGCGAGAAGAACGCAGGCGAGTCTGGGGATGGCGGTCTCCTCGGTCAGCCGGTCCGCAAGGACACGCACATTGCCTCGACGGCGAGCATCGGGGCGACGTTCGCGTCGATCGCTTCGCGCGCGGCGAGGACCGCCTCGATCCGGCGCAGCGTCGCCTCCGGCCTGGACGCCTCGGCAAGCTCGCGGACCGTCGCGCTCAGGTCGGTGTTGATCAGCTCCACCGGCGCGCCGAGCTGGTGGGCGAGAACGTCGCGATAGAACGCCGCCAGGTCCACGAGCGCTCGATCGAGCACGTCACGTTGGGTACGCGTCGCGCGTGACTTCTGCCGTTTCTCCAGATCCGACAGCGCGCCGGCGACGCCGCGCGGTTTCGGCATGCCGCGTTCGCCGGTGTCACCGTAGGACTCGCGCAGCGCGGCCTTCTCGTCCTCGTCGAGCCGTGCGCTCACCGCGGCGGCCTCGGCCTTCGCCGCATCGACGAGCGCGGCTGCGGCGGCGAAGCAGCCCCCGACCGTCGCGACCCGGGTAGGCACGGTGAGCACCTCACGCCGATGGCTGGCCGCCTCCCGGTCGGTGGCGAGGCGACGCGCCCGGCCGATGTGCCCTTGCGCGGCACGGGCAGCGTGTTCGGCGTCCTCGGCAGCGATGCCCTCCGACCGCAGATGCTCCGCAACCGCGGCGTAGGGCGGGACACGCAACGTGACGATCCGGCATCGTGACCGGATCGTCGGCAGCAGGTCGTCGGCCGAGGGCGCGCACAGCAACCACACTCCGCGCGGGGGCGGCTCCTCGAGGGCCTTGAGCAACGCGTTGAGAGCTTGCTCGGTGAACCGGTCTGCATCCTCGACGACGGTGACCTGCCAACGTCCCCGGCTCGGCGCCATCGCCGAACGGGTCACGAGCTCACGGGTCTCCGCAACGCCGTACGACAGACCGGCCGGGGTCACGATCCGCACGTCGGCGTGGCTGCCGGCCATCGTCGTGCGGCACTGGTGACACTCGCCGCACCCGCCGTCGGGGCACTGCAAGGCGGCGCCGAAGGCGCGCGCTGCGACGGAGCGTCCCGACCCGGGCGGCCCGGTGAACAGCCAGGCGTGCGTCATGCCCGCGCCGTCCTCGCCGGCGAGCACCGCGCGGGCTGCCGCCGTTGCGGCCTGCAGCTGTTCGACGACCCGGCTCTGGCCGACGAGCCGGTCGAAGACGCTCACTTGCCCACCGCCGACGCGCTGCTCCGCGGGGCCTTCAGCCGCGACGTCGCGGCGAGCTTCGGCCGCAGGACGGCGACCCGCTTGCTGACGGCGGCGTGGATGCGATCGGGGGCGCCCCCCGCGTCGAGGACCAGGTAGCGCGCGCGGCCATGAGCGGCCAGCTGCAAAAACATCGCCCTCACCCGGCGGTGGAACTCGACGCTTTCGTCCTCGAGCCGGTCCCCCGGCCCGCCTCGGCGCCGAAGCCCGACCTCGGGCGCGATGTCCAGGACGACCGTGAGATCCGGAAGCAACCCGTCGGTTGCCCACGCCGACAACCGGCGCACCTCGCTGTCCGGCAGCGAACGGCCGGCGCCCTGGTAGGCAAGCGTCGAGTCGACGTAACGGTCGCTGATCACGACCGCGCCGCGTTCGAGTGCCGGTCGCACCACCTCGCTGACGTGCTGGGCGCGATCCGCGGCATAGAGCAAGACCTCGGCGACCGCGCTGAGCTCGGCAGACTCCCGGGCGAGCAGGACTTGGCGCAGCTTCGCACCGATCGGCGTCGCGCCCGGTTCGAAGGTCACGACGACTTCGTACCCCGCCTCGCGCAGCTCGGCGGCGAGCAGCTGCACCTGTGTGGATTTCCCGGCGCCTTCGCCGCCTTCGAACGCGATGAACAGTCCGCCGTTCGTCCCGCGACCGAGCTGTGGGTTGTGCCGGCGCAGGACGGCGATCAGGTCGGCGCGCAACGGGATCTCCGGCCGATCGTCCATCAGCCGGTAGCAGACCGTGCCGAGCAGGATCGCGAGCAGCCCGGCCGCGAACAGCGTGACCGTCACTCCGTCGAGGCGGATGCGCGCGTCGGACACGTGCACCGAGTGCGGGCCGATGCGCCCCGCGATGGCCGGCGCCGCCGCAACCATCGCGAGCAGCACGAGCCGCATCAGGTTGTAGATGTAGGCGAAGGTGCGTCCCCGCAGCTCGTCGCTGACCTCCTGACCGACCAGGGTCAGCGAGACGACCCAGACCATGCCGGCCCAGAACCCGAGAACGGCGGTCGCGAGGATCGCCAGCGCGAGGTTCGGGACGATCGCCAGGATCGACAACGTCACACCGCTGCACACGATCGCGAGCCCCACCAGGCGCCGTCGCGACAGGCCGCCGGCGACCTTCGGGCCGAGGAACATCCCGCCGGCCAGACCGACGAAGACGGTGCCGAACAACGTGCCGTACGCCGCCTCACCGCCCTTGAGGTCGACCGCGAACGCCTGCGAGAGCCCGATGACCGCCGCGCCGGCGCCGGTCGCCCCGCAGATGCCGAGGATCAGCCCTTTGAGCCAGCGTTGGGCGCCGAGGAACTCGATGCCTTCGGTGATCGAGCGCCACAGCCCGACCTGCTCGCCGTGCTCACGGTTGATGACGGTGCCGGCTCGCGAGCCGGCGATCTCGGAGAGGTTCAGGATCGTGATCGCCGACACCAGGAAGGTCAGCGCGTCGATGTAGAGCGAGAGGTTGGTGGGGTTGGTGCGGAACCAGTGGAACTTGTCGGCGAGCACCCGGTTGACGAAGGAGAGCGCCGCGAACAGCGCCGCAGCGATGGCCCCGAACCCGTACGTCGTCACGAGGCTGAGCTGGTTGGCGGTCTCGAGCCGCTCCCGCGGCACCAGGTTCGGAATCGAGGCTTCCTTGGCCGGGATCCAGAACAGGCTGTTGCACTCGATCAGGAACGTCGCGACGAGCAGCCACCACAGCGACAGGTAGAGCGGGATCGACAGGAACAGCCCGAACCGGACCAGGTCCGTGACGACCATCGTCGTACGCCGGTTGAACCGGTCCGCCCACGCACCGGCGATCGGGCCGATGAGCAACGCCGGCAGCAGCCGCACGAACAGCACACCAGCGATCGAGTAGAGCCGGGCCGAGTACGACGTCGACAGGTGGTAGGCCAGCGACGTGGTGGCAAGGAACCCCAGCCAGTCACCGAGGCTCGACAGCGACAGCGAGATCCACAACCGGCGAAACGACTTGATGCCGAGGACCGCGCGCAGCTCGTTCTCTCGCGGCGGAGCGGCGACGACCTCGTTGAGGTCGTGCATGTGCGCCCCGTTGCGGAACAACCGACGTGGGCGAGGCATGGCCCCTACACGCTATCGAGCGAGCGGGCCCGTCAGCGCGAGTCGAAAAGCACCCGAACGCAATCTTGATGCCGGTCGTTACTGCGCCGTTTTCTTCGCCGTCTTCTTCGCGGGTGCCTTCTTGGCCGTGGTTCGCTTGGCGGCCGTCTTCTTGGCGGCCGTCCGCTTTGCGGGGGCACGCTTGGCGGTCTTCTTCGCCGGCGCAGCGGCGCGCCGCTCGGCGAGCAGCTCGGCAGCCCGCTCGGGGGTGAGCGCCTCGACCGTGTCACCCTTGCGCAGCGAGGCGTTGGTCTCCCCGTCGGTGACGTACATCCCGAACCGGCCTTCGCGCACGACCATCGGTTTGCCGCTCGACGGGTCGTTGCCGAGCTCTTTGAGCGGCGGCGCGGCGGCCCGACGGCCGCGCAGCTTCGGCTGGGCGAACAGCGCCAGCGCGTCATCGAGGGTGACGGTGAACAACGCCGCCTCGGACTCGAGCGAGCGAGAGTCGGAGCCCTTCTTCACATACGGCCCGTAGCGACCGTTGAGTGCCTCGATCGGCTCGCCCGACGCCGGGTCGCTGCCGAGCACGCGTGGGAGCGAGAGCAGGCGCACCGCGTCGGCGAGCGTCACGGACTCGATGTCCATGTCCTTGAACAGCGACGCGGTCTTGACCTCGCCGCCGTCGAGCGGCTGCGTCGTGACGTACGGGCCGTAGCGGCCGCTGCGGACCAGGATCGGCTCGTGGGTGTCCGGATGCTGGCCGAGCAACCGCTCGTCGCTGGTCTTGTTGAGCAGTGCGATCGCGCGCTCGACGGTCAGCTCGTCGGGCGGCAGGTCGTCGGGGATGCTCGCTCGCAGGTCACCCTTCTGCACGTACGGCCCGTAGCGGCCGACGCGGGCAACCACCTGCTCACCGTCTTCCGCCACGCCGATCGGCAGCGAGTTGACCTCCCGCGCGTCGATCTCGCCGAGCCGGTCCGTCACCAGCTGTTTGAGCCCGTTCGGGTCCAGCTCTCCGGTGGCGCTCGCGTTCTCACCGAAGTAGAACCGCGTCAGCCACTCGGCCGACCGGGTCTCGCCGCTGGCAATGCCGTCGAGGTCGTCCTCCATCGAGGCGGTGAAGCCGTAGTCCACGAGCCGCGTGAAGTGCTGCTCGAGCAGACCGATCACGGCGAACGCGGTGAAGGAGGGGACGAGCGCGGTGCCGCGCTTGAAGACGTAACCGCGGTCCTGGATCGTCCCGAGGATCGACGCGTACGTCGACGGCCGCCCGATGCCGAGGTCCTCCAGCGCTTTCACCAGGCTGGCTTCGGTGTAGCGCGCGGGGGGTGAGGTGGCGTGGCCCTTGGGCTCGATCGCCGTCGCGGTCAGTGACTGCGACTGCGCGACCTGCGGCAGCCGGCGCTCCCGGTCGCCGGCCTCGCCCGCGGCGTCGTCGTCGACCTCCTCGACGTAGGCGCGCATGAAGCCCGGGAAGGTGATGATCGTGCCGCTCGCGGAGAACTCGACGTCTTCGCCGGCGGGCGCGCCGGAGGCCGCGGCGGCAGTTCCGCCGACTCGCACCGTCACCGAGCGGCCGACCGCGTCCGCCATCTGCGAAGCAACGGTGCGCTGCCAGATCAGCTCGTAGAGCCGGAACTCGTCGTTGCTGAGCTCACCGCGCACCTGCGCGGGAGTGCGGAAGCTCTCTCCCGCCGGGCGGATCGCCTCGTGCGCCTCTTGCGCGTTCTTCACCTTGCGGTCATAGGTACGCGGCTGCTCGGGCACGTAGTCCGCGCCGTACAGCTCACGGGCTTGGGCGCGGGCGGCGTTGAGCGCCGTCTGCGACAGGCTCGTCGAGTCGGTGCGCATGTAGGTGATGTAGCCGTTCTCGTAGAGCCGCTGCGCCAGCGACATCACGAGCCGGGCGGTGAGCCGCAGCTTGCGGCTGCCCTCCTGCTGCAGCGTGCTCGTCATGAACGGGGCGGCCGGACGCCGCCGATACGGCTTCTCCTCCACCGACCGGACGGTGAAAGCGGTGTCGGCGAGCCGGCCGGCCAGCGAGACCGCGGCGTCCTCGTCGAGGTGGACGACGTCGGACTTGGTCAGCTGTCCGGACTCGTCGAAGCTGGCGCCGGTCGCGAGCCGCCGCCCGTCGATCGAGACCAGCGTCGCGTCGAACTGCGTCGGGTCGCCGGGCGCGGCCGGCGCCACGCCGGTGTCGAAGGTCCCTTCGAGATCCCAGTAGTCGGCGGACCGGAACCGGATCCTGGCCCGCTCCCGCTCGACCAACAATCGGGTCGCGACGGACTGCACCCGCCCGGCCGACAGCCGCGGCATGACCTTCTTCCACAGCACGGGTGAGACGCCGTAGCCGTACAGGCGGTCGACGATGCGGCGGGTCTCCTGCGCGTCGACCAGCGACCGGTTGATCTCTCGGGGGTTCGCCACCGCCTCGCGGATCGCGTCACGAGTGATCTCGTGGAACACCATCCGGCGTACCGGCACCCGCGGCTTGAGGACCTCCTGCAGATGCCAGGCGATCGCCTCGCCCTCACGGTCCTCATCTGTGGCGAGGTAGAGCTCGTCGACGGTCTTGAGGGCCGCCTTCAGCTTCGCAACCTGCTGCTTCTTGTCGGCGTTGACGACGTAGACCGGCTCGAAGTCGTGGTCGACGTCGATCCCGTAAGTCGCCCACAGGTGCTTGCGCTCGGCGGGCATCTCCGATGCGCCACCGGGCAGGTCGCGGATGTGACCGATCGAGGACTCGACGACGTAGCCGTCTCCGAGGTAGCCCGCGATGGTCTTCGCCTTCGCGGGGGACTCGACGATGACCAGCCGCCGACGGCCGTCGGAGCCGGCGCCGCCGGCCTCCAGGTCGTCAGTGTCGCTCGCCACGCGCAGGTCTCCTCGTTGGTCGGATATGGGGTTCTGCCGTCGTCGTCAAGGCTGCGGCCAAGCGTCCGGCGGGACGCCGTCCGGCCGGTCACCGATCAGCTCGACAAGCCTCGCGAGCCGTCGCCGGCCCACGATCCGGTACGCCGGACCGTCGGCCCGCGGCCCGACGAGTACGCCGGGAACTCCGACGGCGGACAGGGCAGACCCGACTGCGAGCCAGCCATGTTCGTCGTTCGCACCGAGCGCAAGGCTATACATGCCGCTCGCCGACCAGCCTGAAGCAAGACACCACCAGCGCAGCCGCGACCCGTCCAGGACCCACCCCGGCGGGGGGCACTTCACAGCGCCGCGACACCACGCGTCCGCAGTCTCGCGCAGCTCGGAAAGCCACGGCGTACCGACGGTCGTGCCGGTCTCTGCCGGTCCGACTTCGGCCTCGAGCCGCAGCGAGGTATGCATCTCTGCGGCGAGCGCGCCGACCCGCCAGTCCTCCGCGACAACGACGGAAACGCGTGCCGCATCACCGCGGCGGACCACTTGACCGTTGCCGGCGAGCAGACCCTCGATGTCGACCAGCGCAGGCTCACGCGCCATGGCGCCGAACAGCGAGAGCTGGCTCATCTCATCGATGATGCCCGCAAAAGCCGAAAGGGCGCCCCGGACGGGGCGCCCTTTCGGCTCGACGCAGGATCAGCGCGCCGTCTTCTTGGCGACTGCCTTCTTCGCGACTGACTTCTTGGCGACTGTCTTCTTCGCCGGCGCCGCCCGCTTGGCGGGAGCGCGCTTGGCAGGCGCCCGCTTCGCGGGGGCCGCAGGCGCGTTCACGACGGTGACGGGTGCGGACATCTCCTGCTCGGCCGCAGCGACCGCAGCCGCAGGAGCCGAGCCACCCGACGACGCCGACCCGCCGGCCATGTCGACGACCCGACGCTTGCTGATGAACACCGCGCCGACGATGAAGCCGACCGCGATGACGCCGACGACGACGCGAACCGCGGTGTTCTGGTGCGGGCCGTGCACGCCGTACTTCACGACAGTCGGAGCGATCAGCAGCGCGACGAGGTTCATCACCTTGATCAGCGGGTTGAGCGCCGGACCGGCGGTGTCCTTGAACGGGTCCCCGACGGTGTCACCGATGACCGTTGCGGCGTGCGCTTCGGATCCCTTGCCACCGTGGTTGCCGTCCTCGACCAGCTTCTTGGCGTTGTCCCAGGCACCACCGGAGTTGGCCAGGAAGATCGCCATGAGCACACCGGCTGCGATCGCGCCGGCGAGGTAGGCGCCGAGCGGCTCGTAGCCGAGCCAGAAGCCGGTGGCGATCGGGGCGAGGACCGCGAGCAGACCCGGCGTCGCGAGCTCGCGCAGCGAGTCGCGCGTGCAGATGTCGACCACGCGGGCATAGTCCGGGCGGACCGAACCGTCCATCAGGCCCGGGTTGTTGCGGAACTGGTCGCGCACCTCGATGACGACCCGGCCGGCGGCGCGTGCCACGGCGCTGATCGCGAGCCCGGAGAAGAGGAACACGACCGAGGCGCCGATGATCAGACCGAACAGCACGTTCGGCTTCGCGACGTTGAGCGTGATGCCGACGCTGCCGTCACCACCGACCGCGGTCGCGAACGAGCCGAACAGCGCAGTTGCCGCGAGCACGGCGGTCGCGATCGCGATGCCCTTGGTGATCGCCTTGGTCGTGTTGCCGACCGCGTCGAGTGCGGTGAGCACCACGGCGCCGTCCTCGCTGATCTCTCCGGACATCTCCGCCACGCCCTGCGCGTTGTCCGAGATCGGACCGAAGGTGTCCATCGCGACGATGACGCCGACCGTGGTCAGCAGGCCGGTGCCGGCGAGTGCAACCGCGAACAGCGAGAGCACCACCACGCCGTGGCCGAGCAGGAACGCGACGTACACCGCCGCGCCGATGAGGATCGCGGAGTAGACGGCCGACTCGAGCCCGATCGAGATGCCGCCGAGGATGACCGTCGCCGGACCGGTCAGCGACGCCTTGCCGATCTCCTGGACCGGCTTGCGGTCGACCTCGGTGAAGTAGCCGGTCATCACCTGGATCGCGCTGGCCAGCACGAGGCCGACGAGGACGGCGAGGAACGCCATCACCCGCGGGTTGCCGCTCAGGGCCGCAACCTGCGCCTGACCGCCGTGGACACCGAACTTCGCGTACGACGACGGCAGGAAGATGAACGTCACGATCGCGACGAGCACGGCCGAGACGAACGCCGAGATGAAGAACCCCCGGTTGATCGCGGTCAGTCCGGTGCGGTCGCCGTCGCGCGGCGCCGTCACCAGGACACCGATGATCGCGGTGAGGACACCGATCGCGGGGATGAGCAGCGGGAAGACCAGGCCGTCGCGACCAAACGCGACCTGACCGAGCAGGAGCGACGCGACGAGGGTCACGGCGTAGGACTCGAAGAGGTCGGCCGCCATGCCGGCGCAGTCGCCGACGTTGTCGCCCACGTTGTCCGCGATGGTCGCCGCGTTGCGCGGGTCGTCCTCCGGGATGCCCTGCTCGACCTTGCCGACGAGGTCTGCGCCGACGTCGGCGGCCTTCGTGAAGATGCCGCCGCCGACACGCATGAACATGGCCAGCAGAGCGGCGCCGAAGCCGAATCCTTCGAGCACCTGCGGGGCGTGGACCTTGAAGATCAAAGTCACGACGCTGGCGCCGAGCAGACCCAGCCCGACGGTCAGCATGCCCACCGTGCCACCGGACCGGAACGCGACGCGGGTGGCCCGCTTCGCACCCGACTGCTGCGCGGCGGCCGCCGTACGCACGTTCGCGCGGGTCGCAAGCGTCATGCCGGCGAATCCGACGAAAGCGGAGAACGCCGCGCCCACGAGGAAGAACACCGACCGGCCGACCTTCGCCCCCGTGGTGTCCGCCGGAAGGATGAACAGCAGGCCGAAGATGATGACCGCGAACGGCGCCAGGGTCTTGAACTGACGGCTCAGGTAGGCGCCGGCGCCCTCCTGGACGGCCTTGGAGATCTCCTGCATTCGCGGCGTGCCCTGGTCGAAGGCGAGCACCTCGCGAGCGAAGATCGCCGACACGACGAGGGCGATGAGGGCGACGGCGCCGACGATCGCGACGAGCTCGAGGTCCTTGTGGGACAGCGCGGCGCTGTTGGCAGTGACCGCGGTGTGGAGGGCAGCCCGGGGTACGAGGGCGGAGGGCGACATCAGCGTCCTTCGAATCGACGACATTGGCGTGAGGCATCCGACCCGGCACGCCAACGGCGTAGGACATGGACGCGCGGGTGTAGCGCGCAGATTCTAGTAGGCAGTTTGGCGTGAAGTGTCCACCGCCCCGCCTGCGCCTGAAAGGGCGTCAGAGCGCGCGGGACCGCGTCGCTACGACGCGCTGAGCTGGCCGAGCGCGTGGGCGCCGGCCGAGACCACCGGCCAGCGCATCTGCACCGTGGTCTGATTGCCGTCGGTGGTGACCAGCAACTCCTCGACGAGGCCGCTCACCACCGCGAGGCCGAAACCGGGTGGCAGCGAGTCCCATTCGCGGCCGCGCGGCGCGGCCGCGTCGTCCGCGAGCGCCCGACTCGACGCAGCAACCAAATCCATCGACTGGGTCGGGTCGTCGGCGAGCGTGCCGTGATTGATGACCTCGATGGTGAAGTGGCTGTGGTCGTCGGTGAAGCGCAGCCGAACCGGCTCGGTGTAGCCCTTCGCGAGGTGCACGCTCACCGCCCGCGAGCAGGTCTCACCCACCGCCAGACGGACTTCGTCCAGCAGATCCTCGCCGAGCCGGGCCCGCCGAGCCACTGCCAGCGCGATGAGCCGCGCGGTGCGCACGTGAGCCGTCAACGGCGAGAACCGCAGCTCGATGCTCGCCATTGCGGCGTACCCGCTGCCTACGAAGCGGTCGCGAGCGCCTCGTCGATGCTCGCGTGGATCGCGAACACCTTGGTCAGCCCGGTGATTCGGAAGATCTTGAGGATCCGGTCCTGACTGCACACGAGGTCGAGCGAGCCGTCATGAGTCCGCACCCGCTTCAGCCCGCCCACGAGGACACCGAGGCCGGTCGAGTCGAGAAAGTCGACCGCCTCGAGGTCGACAATCAGCTTGTACTGACCGCTCGAGACGAGATCGATCAGATGCTCGCGCAACTTGGGTGCGGTGTACACGTCGATCTCGCCACTGACGGCGACGACGGTGCGCTCCCCTTCCGTTCGAACCGATACCGAAAGGTCGGGATCCACGTCAGCCTCCAGCGGCCCATCACGGTGCAACTTCCAGTGCACCACCATCCAACCATCACCTCGCGCCTTACGCGGTCAGGGCTGCCGTGGTCGTCCCCCGCGGCTCGCGCCGACGTCATACCCCGCTGGCAGACTCGCTGAACGTGGTGCGACCGCTGGATTTGCTGCTGCCCCCCGGCAGCCCGCCGGCGTCCACCCCTTCGGCGTTCGCCCGGCGCGACCGCGTCACGCACATCGAGCAGGTGCCCGCCCGGGCGGCAGCCCACGCCCCGTGGCCCGAGTGGGTCGACCGAGACCTTCGCACCGCCCTGCAGGAAGGCGGCGTCACCTCGCCGTGGACCCACCAGGCCACGACAGCGGACTTGGCCTGGACCGGCGAGTCGGTCGTGGTCTCCACCGGCACCGCCTCAGGCAAGTCGCTGTGCTACCTGCTGCCCGCCCTGACGGCCGCCGCCACGAACGCCGGCTCCACGATCTACCTCGCCCCGACCAAGGCGCTCGCGGCAGACCAGCTGCGCGCCATCGCCGGACTCGGGCTCGACCGGGTGCGGGCGGCGACCTACGACGGTGACACGGCGATGGAGGACCGCGACTGGGTACGTCGCCATGCCGACGTCGTACTCACCAATCCCGACATGCTGCACCACGGCCTGCTGCCGGCTCACACCCGTTGGGCGTCGACATTGCGACGGCTCCGGTTCGTCGTGGTCGACGAGTGCCACCACTACCGCGGCGTCTTCGGGTCGCACGTCGCGCTCGTTCTGCGCAGACTCCGCCGCCTCGCCAACCACTACGGCGCCGACCCGGTCTTCATCCTCGCCTCCGCCACCGTGAGTGATCCCGCCACTACTGCGAGGCGGCTGGCCGGCTGCTCGGCGGTGGAGGTGACCGACGACGGCTCACCGCGCGGTCGCATCGAGATCGCGCTCTGGGAACCCCCACTCACCGAAGGAAAAGGGGAGAACGGCGCGCCGGTACGCCGCCCTGCCACCACGGAGGCGGCAACGTTGCTCGCGGACCTGGTGGCAGGCGGCGCGCGAACCGTCGCGTTCGTCCGGTCCCGGCGCGCCGCCGAGTCCGTGTCGCTGGGCGCCCGGCGAGCGCTCGAGGAGTCGGTCCCGGAGCTGGTCGAGCGAGTGGCCGCCTACCGGGCGGGCTACCTCGCCGAGGACCGGCGCGACCTCGAACGGGCGCTGCACGACGGTGCCTTGCTCGGCTTGGCCAGCACCAACGCCCTCGAGCTCGGGGTGGACATCAGCGGCCTGGACGCGGTGCTGATCGCGGGCTGGCCGGGCACCCACGCGTCCCTGTGGCAGCAGGCGGGGCGGGCCGGCCGCGACGGGCGCGACGCGCTCGCCGTGCTGATCGCGCGCGACGACCCGCTCGACACCTATCTGGTCCATCATCCGGCGGCCGTGTTCGGCCGGGCCGTCGAGGCCGCGGTGCTGGACCCGGACAACCCGCATGTGCTGGCTCCGCATCTCGCCGCCGCCGCCGCCGAGCTCCCGCTCTCCGAGGGCGACCTGCCGTCGTTCGGCCCCGCCGCGCCGGCGGTCCTCGACGCGCTGGTCGCCGACGGCCTGCTGCGACGGCGCCCCACCGGCTGGTACTGGACCGCGCGTGAGCGCGCGACCGATCTCGCCGACCTGCGAGGCACCGGCGGCGCACCGGTCCGGATCTGCGAAGCGGCCACCGGGCGGCTGCTGGGCACCGTCGACGCCGCGACGTCTCACGTGATGGTTCATCCGGGCGCGGTCTATCTGCACCAGGGGGCGACGTACACGGTCCGCGAGCTCGATCTCGACGAGTCGATCGCGCTCGTCGAGCCGTCGAACCCGGACTGGACCACCCATGCGCGCGACGTCACGAACGTCCAGATCGTCGACTCCCGCGTCGCTACCCGGTTTCGCGGCGTGACGCTGCATCTCGGCACGGTCGACGTGACCAGTCAGGTGGTGTCCTTCCTGCGGCGCCGGCTCGGGTCGGGCGAGGTGCTCGGCGAGGAGCCGCTCGCCCTGCCGCCACGAGACCTGCGGACGCAGGCCGCGTGGTGGACCGTCGACGACACGATCCTCGCGGCGGCCGACCTCGACGCGGCGACACTGCCGGGCGCCGCTCACGCCGCGGAGCACGCGTCGATCGGGTTGCTTCCCCTGGTCGCCACCTGCGACCGCTGGGACGTCGGAGGGCTGTCCACTGCGCACCACCCGGACACCGGCGCGCCGACCGTGTTCGTCTACGACGGGCACGCGGGCGGTGCGGGGTTCGCCGAGCGCGCCTACGAGCAGGCGCAGCTCTGGCTGACCGCGACCCGGGACGCGATCAGCTCCTGCGAGTGCGCCGCGGGGTGCCCCTCGTGCGTGCAGTCGCCGAAGTGCGGCAACGGCAACGAGCCGCTGGACAAAGCCGGTGCGGTGCGCCTGCTGTCGGCGGTGGTCGCCGCCTGCTGGGACTAGAAGGTCCGCTCGACGTACGGCCGGTCGACCGTCGCCGTCCTCGCGGGCGCCGCCGACCGGGCGAGCGGCCGGGCGCCGGGCTCGTCGTAGAACCCGTCGGTGCGCGAGACCCACGCCCGCAAGTGGACCGCGATCAGGATCAGCACGGCCGCAGCCGCGATGCCGCGCCACAGCGGCGGCAGGCTCAACCCGCTCTTGAGATCGTGCGCGATGCTCTGCGACGAGTCCTTCTTGGCGAGGACCGGCGCCGGGTAGTGGATCTTGCCGACCTTGCCGTCGGACCCGAGCGTCGTGGTCTTCACGCCGGGCAGCGACGGCGCGTGCAGCGTCAGCGACCCGTCGCCACCGGCGGCCGGCGGCAGCGCGTTGTTGACGTCGCCGCTGCCGTTCGTCTGGCCGAGATCGACCGAGCTGCCGTCGCCGTGCAGCGTGATGGCACCGCCGCCGTTGGTCGCCGAGCCTGACGTCCCGGACCCGCTGGTGCCGCCCGCGCCGGAACCGCTGCTCGAGCTTCCGCCGGCGGCGCCGCCGGCCGCACCGCCACTGGACTTGCCGCCACCGCTGTGGCTCTTCGACGGCGACGGCGTCGGTGTCGGCGGGGCGGGGAAGGTCACCTCAGCGGTGTCCGACGACGTGCTGGTGAGCTGCCCGCCGTTGCACGCGGCGTCACCGCACGAGCGAATGGCGACCAGCGAGAACTTCTCGGTCTTGCCCGCCGCGGACTCTCCGACGTCGACCGGACCGGCGAGGCAGGTACCCGCCGAGCACGGGTTGGTCGGCGACGTGAGGATCTCACCCGCCGAGTTCATGACCTCGTAGCCGGTGATGTCGGCTTCGGGGTTCGGCGACCAGGAGAACGTCGCGTAGGTGCCTCCGGCCGACTGCGCGCTGAAGCCGCTGGGCTTCGCCGGCGGAATCAGCAGGACGAACGTCGCGGACTGGGTCCGGCCCTGGTTGTTGAGCGTGACCGTGTAGGTGCCGTTGTCCGCAGGCGTGGCGCCGCCGTCCCACGCGGGATGGGCGGTGTTGACCGACGAGGACGACGGACTGAGCGTCACCGGTTTCGTGCAGCTCCCGGCGTGGCTGACCAGGGTGGAGTTCGTCACCCCCGGCCCTGCGATGGTCAGCGTGACCGTCGATGCCCGGCCGAGCACCTGGCAGGCGGGCTGGGCGGTCGCCTGGATCGACGGCGACTGGTTCTCGGTATAGGTATAGGAGCTGCCGCCCGCGACCGTGATCGAGTCGGCGGCGGCGGCGCCTGCCACCGGCGCGAACGCCATGACCGCCAGCGTCGCGACGCCGGCGCAAGCGAGTGCGCGGCCGAGCTTCCGGGAACGGCTCATCAGGTTCCCCCTTGCACGCTGGTCGGGCCGCCACCCCGGCCGACGTTGGGATTCGTCGGCGCGACCTGGACGGTCGAGCTGATCATCTTCAGCCGCAGCACGATGCGCTGAGCCGCCGAGCCCGGCGGGTTGCAGCTCGTCAACGTGAGCCAGTGACCGGTCGCGAGGTCGCCGTCCTGGCTGACGACCTCGGTGTCGTTCGGCTCGATGATGAACGGGTTGCCGTGCCCGTCGAAGGGGGCGACCACCTGATAGACGCAGTCGCCGATCGGGGTGTCGAGGGTGACGGTGTCGCCCTCATGCATGTCGTTGAGCCGGTTGAACGGTCGCCCGTACGTCGTGCGGTGTCCCGCGATCCCGACGTTGCCCTGCGCGCACGGATAGGGCGTCTCCGGGTAGTGACCGGCGCCGGCCTCGAGGGCGGCTTCGGAGGTGCCTTCGACGACGACCACGTTGACCTGCACCCGCGAGTTGTTGATCACCAGCCGGGTCAGACCCGACCCGGTCGGCACCTGGCCCTGCAGGTACTCGTCTTTGAACTTCGTGCTGTTCAGGTCCAGCGTCACGTGACGCTGCCGCTGGGCGCCGATCAGGTCGGTCACCGCCGGGAAGGCGAAGATCGACACCGCGCCGACGCAGAGCAGAGCGGTCAGCGCAGAGACCGACTTGCGCCCCCCGGGCCGGCGCAGCGCCAGGCCGATCAGGCCGCCGACCGGACGTGCCTGGGTCGCGGCCGAGCCCGGCAGGAACGACGGTTCCTGCGGTGCTGGGTGCGACATGACGGGGTGCCTCCGGACAGCGGTTGTTGAGTTGGACGCCGGTACGTGCCCGGCAGTTCCTCACTACGGGGCCCGTTTCGTTCAACGAAGTCAGCGTCCTCAAGGTTACGTCGGGTCCACCTCATCCGTTCCGCTCAAGTTTCCGGTGATCCGCGCGGAATCCGGCGTATTTCCGCCTCGATTCGCGGTCGGCGAGGCGAGGCCGACAGCCGCCGCCGTCAGCGGTTCGCAACGCTGGCGGGCCCGGCTCGCGCCCGCGCGCGGACCGGACCCAGACCGGCCAGGACACCCGGCGCCGTCATGGCGACCGTGACGTCGGAGATCCCGTCGGTGATCGAGCAGCTGACCAGCGTCGCCCCGTTGCGGGCGGCGAGATCGGCGCCCCGGTCGCACGCCGCGTTTTCACCGTCCAGTGCCGATGCGGCGGCGGCAAGAGCCGCGGCGTCCGCGGCCGCTCCCGCGCGATGCCGCACCTGGTCGGCAACGCCCACCATGACCACGACGCCGGTCAGCACCAGCACGAGCCCGATGCCGGCGAGCATCAAGACGGTGGCGCTCCCGCGCGTGGCGTCGGCGGTCGGCCGGTTCACGATGCCGGGGCCGCGATCGCGCCGGACTCGACCGCGGCCACCGAGTGCTGGCTGACGGTGAAGGCGCCGAACCGGCGCAGGATCCCGGGACCGGCCACCCGGTCGGTCACGGTCGCGGTGACGATCGACCCGTCGGTGACCACCTGCAACGTGGCGCCGGGCGGCGCGGCGCGCAACGCGGTCGAGCGAACCACCGTGAGTGGCTCGCCACGCGCAGCGAGCCGCGCCGCGGTCGCGGCCGCGTCGGCACAGCGCATGCTGTCGGTCATCGTGAGCACCCCGGCGACCGCCATCGCGACCACGACGACGAGCGCCGGAATCGACATCGCGAGCTCAGCGGTGACCATTCCCGAATCCCTCCGAGCCGGGTCGTCGCGCCGTGGCCCGGCCGAGCGCCGGACCCGGCCGGGCCACGGCCTCATCTACAGCCCGATCAGATGCAGTGCGTGGCTGAGCACACCCTTGATCAAGCTGTTGATCCAGTTGCCGCTGAGCACTTCGTAGAGAGCCGCAGCGAAAGCGCACGCCGCCACCGTGCCGATGCAGTACTCAGCGGTCGTCATCCCGTCGTCGCGGGCACGCAGTGCCCGAATCACCCGAGCCATAGCCGTCTCCTTCCCCTCCGGCCGCCGGCCGGTGCGGGTCGCGGCAGGATGCCGCGACAGGTCGAGCGTCGGGTCGTGGCGAGCTCCCGCTCGGGTCGCCCGGGACTGTTGTGGACGACGTCGTGAGCGGGAAGCGATGTGGCTCAGCGAAGGTGGGTGACGAGCCCGACGATCACGGGAACCACCGCGACGAGCACGAACGCGGGCATGAAGCAGAGTCCGAGTGGGATGACGATCCAGATCGACGCCTGCTGCACCCGCTGCTGGATCCGGCTGTGACGTTGGGCGCGAAGTCGGGCCGCGACGCGTCGCAGGTCGTCCGCGACGCTCGCACCGCTGTGCGTCGTGCGCCGCGTCATCCGAGCCACCGGCTCGAGCGCGGGGTCAACCGCCCAGGCCTGCCACGCTTCACTCGCCGGCGCGCCCCGGCGCAGCGCCGCGGCCGCGGCGAGGCAAGCCTCCCGGGTGACGTCGTCGCCGGCGACGCTTGCCGCGTCGAGCGCCGCGGGCATGGGCAAGCCCGCGGCAAGGCAGCCGGCGATCAGCTCCACGACGGCCGGAACCACATCCGGCGAGGCGCGACGAGGGCGCGGGTTCGGTTTCGCGACGGTCACGACCCCGATGGCGCACGCCAGTCCGACGGCCAGGCCGACGACTCCGTGGAAGCCGACGAAGCAGACCACAGCCGTCGCGACCGCGAAGGCCGGGCGCAGCCCTGCGGGCCGGCGACCCTCATCAGGTGGGTGCCCACGCGCCGGCGCCACGGCTCTCAGCCGCCGTTGCGCTGACGTCATCCCAGCGCCCATCTGGTCAACCGGCGGCTCGCCACGATGCCGAGGCAGTCCAGGATGATTGCGCCGGCGAGCAGGCCCCAGCCGACCGGGCGATACAGCAGAAGGTGAAGCGGATCGGCTCCGATCGCCTGCCCGAGGCCGAGTCCGATCAGCGGAAGGCCCGCGAGGAGCATCATCGTCGCCTGCGGGGCGGCCATCGCGGCCTGCATCTCCCGCCGAAGCGCATCTTCCCGGTCCATCGCTTCACCGAGCCTTTCGAGCACGAGCGCGACGCGACCTCCTGCCGCCTCGGTGACCCGCCAGGCCGCGGCAACCATTCGCAGCCGGCCGGCGCCAGGTGTGGCGGCGCCCGCTTCGAGCTCGGCGGCGGCGCTTGCGCCCACGTCGACCGATGCGGCGGCGGCATTGAGCAGCGACGCGAGCGGACCGGCGTTCTCGGCGGCGGCGACAAGCGCCTCTTTGGCCGTGCGGCCGGCGCGAAGCTCCGCGGCGAGAGCGAACGTCACCTCGACCACCGCCGCTTCGCAGGCGAGACGACGCCGGTTCGCCAAGCGCCTCGACCGCACCACGGACCCGATCGGGGGGACTAGTCCGGCTGCGGCGGCGAACCCGATCGGCACGTGGGCGGCCACGAGCCCGGAGCCGAACAACCCTGCGACGATCAACGACGAGCCGTGGGGCCGCGTCGCAGCGGGCGGCTCGGGTGCGGACTGGAGCACGGCGAGCCGACTGCTGGCCCGCCGAGGCCGGCTCAGCAGAACCGCCGCGACCACGAGTACCGCCGCTGCCCAGGTGGTCACGGCGCGGTCAGGCGTTCGTCCAACGCGTCAGCCATCGGGCCACGCACGACGCGATCGGACTCGAAGACGAATGCCGGCCGCACGGACGCCATGCCGTCCGCGCCGGGAGTCAGCATCCCGAGCCCGGCCATCCGGCGACGGCCATCCGCGGAGCGTGCCAGGTGGAGCACCACGTCGACGGCGGCAACAAGCAAGCTGTGCGCGGCCGCCCGCGGCACCCCCGCTTGACCGCACAGCGACTCGATCCGCGCCGGCAGGTGCTCGGCACGGTTGGCATGAACGGTGCTGCAACCCCCTTCGTGGCCGGTGTTGAGCGCGGCGAGCAGGTCGAGCACCTCTCCGCCACGGACCTCGCCCACGACGAGTCGGTCCGGACGCATGCGCAGCGCCTGGCGAACCAAGACGTCGAGGGTGACCGCCCCGACGCCTTCGGAGTTCGCCGGCCTGGACTCGAGGCGTACGACGTGCGGCCGGTCGGGTCGCAGCTCGGCGGCGTCTTCGACGAGCACGATCCGCTCGTGTTCTCCGACCAGCGACAACAGGCTCGACAGCACCGTCGTCTTCCCGCATCCGGTGCCGCCGGTCACCAGGAACGCCAACCTCGACGCGACGACCCGCCGCAGGAGGTCCGCGCCGGCGCTCGGCACCGAGCCGGCAGCAACCAGCGCTTCCATCGTGAAGACCCGACGCGGGGGCACCCGCAGCGAGATGCACGTCCCTTCAGGGGCAAGTGGCGGCACGACGGCATGGACCCGCGTGCCGTCGGCGAGTCGCGCGTCGGCGTACGGCGCAGCATCGTCGAGTCGGCGCCCAGCCGCGGCGACCAACCGGATCGCGAGGCGGCGTACCGCCGCTTCGTCGGCGATCCGCAGCCCTGACTGGACCAGCCCCTCGCCGCGATCGACCCACACCGGTCCCGCACCGTTCACCAAGACGTCCGTCACCCCCGGCTCGGCGAGCAGCGGCGCGAGCTGCCCGGCGCCGCCGAGCTCCGCGGCAAGCACCCCGGAGACGTCGAGCAGTGTGGACAGGCCGGCCGTCGGTGCCTCGTCGCGGACCGCAGCCGCGAGGGCGACCGGGTCGTAGCCGTCGAATCCGTGAGCGAGCCGGCGCCGGACCCGACCGGCCAGGTCCGGATCGCCGAAGGACGTCACGCCGCCACCGCAGCAGCACCGACGGCAGACAGCACGGCGGCGCAGGCGCTGGCCAGCGAACCGCGACCACCGCGCAGCGGCGGCTCGCCACGAACGGCGGCCTGACGGACGGCCGGATCCGTACGCAGCGCAGCGACGACCTCCAGGCCGAGGCTTGCCCCGACGTCGCCTGCCGGCAGGTTTGCACCGCCGGCGTCCCGGACGACGAGCCGCGGACTGAGCGCCCGGTCGCCCAGCGCGGCCAGCAGACAGCAGGCCGCCGCGACCGGCCTCACCTCGGCCGGCACGATCAGAACGGTCTCGTCGACGGCGTCCAGCAGGCGTTCGGCGACGACTCCCCCGCAGCGAGGCAAGTCGACCACGACCGTGGCGAACGAGCGTTTCGCCGCCTCGGTCACCGCGTCGATCGCGGCGGGGTCGATGGGCGGCGAGGTCGCCAGATCAGATCTGCCCCAGGCGAGCACCGCAGTCGACCCGACCCGGCACAGCGCGCCGGCGAACGAGTCAGGGTCGAGGCGCCCGCGCGTGGTGATCACGTCGCCCCACCGCAGCCCGGCGCTCGCTTCCGCCCCGAGCAGGACGTCGAGGCCGCCGCCGAGCGGATCGCCGTCGATCAGCACGGCGCTCGACCTGGCGGCGGCGGTCATCGCGAGCGCCGCCGAGAACGTCGACGTGCCGGCTCCGCCGCAGCCGCCGAACACGCCGATGACCCGACCGCTCGTGCCCAGCGGCCGATCGCAGCCGCGCAGCTCTTCCACGAGCTCGGCTTCGTCGGCGGGCAGTCGGATGAGGCGATGAGCGCCGAGGGCGAGCGCGGCTTGCCACGCACGGCCGTCCGGTTCGCCGTCGGCGACGACCACCACCCGATCGCGCCGGGGCAGTCCGGCCGCCGCGAGCGCGACGACCACGTCGGCGCCCGCGAGAACCACCGCCGCCTGCCGCCACGCCCCTCGAACCGCGGAGCTGTCGCGCTGGAGCTCACATCGGGAACCGGCAAGCGCGGCGAGCCGGCCGACATTGGCGGCCAGACCGTCGCGGGCGGTCACCAGCAGCGCTCCCGCCATGGGCGCCAGCCTGGATTACCTGACGTACCCGGAGTCGGGCCGTCTTGGCCCCTGTGGACGACGCAGCAGGGGGAAGTGGATCTGGGGGTGAAGTCGGCCGGGGGGCGAACACAGGACGGCCCCCGCCGGGGGGGTAGCGGGGGCCGTCTCAAGGCCCGGCTCCGGGGGGGTTCGAGCCGGACCAGCTCTGTGTCATCGAGCCAGGTCAATGCGTGCTGAGCGAGGTCTGCCCCCGTCGGCGCCACCGCAAACCTCGGATTTGCAAAGCTCCCTGTGACGCCTTGGTGAACTTCCCTGCGGGGTCGTGGATAGCCCTCGAATCTGGGGCGGAAGTGTCTATCGTGACCTCGTGTCCGATTCCGCGGCGTTCTTCGACCTGGACAAGACGATCATCGCGACGTCCAGCACGCTCGCGATGGGCAAGTCGTTCTACGCCGCGGGCATGATCGGCCGTCGCGCGGTCCTCAAGGGGGCCTACGCGCGGCTGATCTACCACCTTGGCGAAGTCGACGCCGAGAAGATGGACCGGATGCGCGACGACCTGGCCCGGGCCGTGGTCGGCTGGGAAGCGGACAAGGTGCGCGAGGTCATCGACGCCGACCTGCTCAACCTGATCAACCCACTCGTCTACGACGAGGCGGCGGCGCTGATCGAGTCCCACCACGCCGCGGGTCAGGCGGTCGTGATCGTGTCCAGCAGCGGCGAAGAAGTGGTGGGCCCGATCGGCGAGCTGCTCGGCGCCGACCACGTCGTGTCGAGCCGGATGGTCGTCGAGGACGGCCGGTACACCGGCGAGGTCGCCGTCTACGCGTTCGGTCCGTACAAGGTCGAGGCCATGCGCGAGCTGGCCGAGCGGTACGGATGGGATCTCGCCGACTGCCACGCCTACACCGACTCGGCCACCGACCTGCCGATGCTCGAGGCGGTCGGCCACCCGCACGCGGTCAACCCCGACCGCAGCCTGCGCCGCGCGGCCAGCGAGCGCGGCTGGGAGATCCTCGACTTCCGTCACCCGGTGCCGCTGCGGGAGCGGTTCGGCAAGCTCGCTGCCCCGCCACGACCGGTCGCAGTGGGCATCGCGGCGGGTGCGGTCGTCGCCGCGGCGGCGGGCTGGCGGGCGATCTCCCACCAGCGCAGCGCAGGCTGAGACCGCTGAGATCTGCGGCCAGGGCTTACGGTTGCGCCGCAGCGTCCTCGGGGAGGAGATCACCGTGGCATCGACGCGTGAGTACGGCGGACAGGGCGACCCGGTAGGCGCACAGACCCTCGGCGAGCTGGTGGCGACCGCGACCCGAGATCTGTCGTTGCTCGTGCACCACGAGATCGATCTCGCCAAGGCCGAGCTCGCCGAGGAGGCGAAGAAGGCCGCCGTCGGCGCCGGTCTGGCTGCCGGCGCGGCCGCGTTCGCGCTGCTCGGCCTGCTGATGGTGTGCTTCGCGGGCGGTTTCGGGATCGCGGCCGCCGCCGACATCCCGGTGTGGGCCGGCTTCCTCTGCGTGACCGGCGTGTTCGTGGTCGTCGGCGGCGTACTCGGGTTCGTCGGCGTACGCGCATTCACGAAGATCAACGGTCCCGAGCAGACGGTTTCCACCGTCAAGGAAGGGCTGGCCTCGCTTCGCCACCGCCGGGGGTGACACGCTGGCGCGATGGCACGTGAGCGGCGGCTCGTCGAAGAGTCCGCGGTGCTGCTGCCCGGTCCCTGGACCCATCGCAACATCAACGCGAACGGGATCAGGCTGCACGTAGCCGAGGCCGGATCCGGGCCACTGGTGTTGCTGCTGCACGGCTTTCCGGAGTTCTGGTGGAGCTGGCGCCACCAACTCGTCGCGCTCAGCGAAGCCGGATACCGCGTCGTCGCTCCCGACCTGCGTGGATACGGCGCGAGCGACAAGCCGCCACGCGGGTACGACGCTCCCACCCTGTCCGCCGACCTCGCCGGTCTGGTGCGAGCACTCGGTGAGCGCAGCGCGGTCTTCGTCGGTCACGACTGGGGCGGCCACCTCGCCTGGTCCACCGCTGCGCTGCACCCGCCGGTCGTGCGCAAGCTCGTCGTGTGCTCGATTGCGCATCCGCTGTGCATGTACGACGCCCTGCGCGCCACCAACGCGCAGCGCCGGGCGAGCGGCTACATCGCCCGGTTCCAGCTGCCGTGGCACCCGGAGCGGTGGCTCGTCGACGACGACGCGGCCAACGTGGCGAGCCTGCTGCGCAGCTGGGGTGGACCGGGCTTTCCCGACGAGGAGACCGAACGACGCTGCCGAGAGGCGATGCAGATCCCGTACGTGCCGAATCGGGCGCTCGAGTATTACCGCTGGTCGGCACGCTCCCTGGGACGCACCGACGGGCGCCGCTACCGGCAGGCGATGACGAGAACGATCACCGCACCGACGCTTCAGCTGCACGGCGAGCTCGACCCGTGCGTGCTGCCGGCGACCGCGCAACGGTCGAAGCGCTGGGTCACCGGTGGTTACGTCTGGCGGGAGCTGCCGGGCCTCGGCCATTTCCCCCACCAGGAGGACCCGCAACTGGTGACCGAAGAGCTGCTCGGCTTCATCGGCGAAGGCTGAGAGCTACTGACCCGGCGCGATGTTCGCTTCCTGAGTGACGTACTGCGCGCGGCGGATCCAGAAGATCCCGTGGTAGACGACCGTTCCGTCGTTGAAGGTGAGCTGGCCACGGCGGATCAGCCGCGAGAACCAGCCCTGGTTGGCGCTGCCGATCCGTACCACGCCGGGTCCGCGGTCGTAGCTCGCCAGCAGCTTGCCTGGCCGGTGGAACGGCAGATCGCGATAGACGTAGACGTGCTGGTCGGTGACGAGCACGATCCGGTGGAAGTAGAAGCTGAGCAACGAAAGGGCGGCCTCCACGGCCCCGCCGAGGCTGGGCACCAGGTTGGCGAGGTCCTCGACCAGGCCGACGGTCAGCATCGTCGACAGGTTGTTGAACGTGAAGGCGACCGCGACGGCCTGCTCGCTCAAATGCGCGCGGCGCGCCACCCGGCCGGCCATGCGCTGGTTGTAAGGGGTGACGGCCACCCTGCGCCCCGGCGCGCCGGCGTACTCGTTGCTCGCGTCCACGACCGGAACGTAGTCGAACTCGGCGCGCCGAGTCTGGCGAATCAGTCGCAGCTTTGCGTCGACACGTCCGCGTCAGCGCTTCGACCGGCACTGGCGTCGGCCTCGACCTGCGCCGCGGTGAGCGCGTAACCCGTCGTGGGATCGTCGATCGCCGCGGCGAAGACGACGCCGGCCACCTCTCCCGAGGTGGTGATCAGCGGCCCGCCGGAGTTGCCCGGTCGCACCTTTGCGTAGAGCGCGTAGATCTGGCGAGTGACCTGACGGTTTTGGTAGATGTCCGGGCCGCGGGCGTTCTGCACGTCGCGCACGCGGGCCGGACCGAGCGTGAGGCCGCCGTTTTCCGGGTAGCCGGCGACCACGGCGGGATCGCCGGTCGACAGCGCCCCGGCGAACGGCAGCGCGGTGAGGTCGAGGTTCGGTACGAGCAGGACCGCGATGTCGGTGCGCGGGTCGTACACCACGACCCGGGCCGGCAGCGTGCGGCCATCGATCGTCTGCACCGACGGGTTCTGGACTCCCGCGACGACGTGCGCGTTGGTCATGACCCGATCCGGCGCGTAGACGAAGCCGCTGCCCTCGAGCTGACGCGAGCACGACTGGGCGATGCCGGTGATCTTGACGACGTCCGGTTCGTCACGGCGTACGGCGGCGCTGCGCGCCAGCCCGGGCGGTGGCGGCTTGACCTTCACGGTGTGGGGCGTGGAGATCCCGCCGAACACCTCCGGCAGCCCGTCGCGGTCGAGCAGCCGCCGGAAGGACGAGAACCAGGTGGTGGCGCCGTCGGGCATCACCCGGTCCACGCCGCGCAGGATGCTCGAGTGCCTGATCTCCTTGGCCACCCCGCCCGCCGCGCTCTGCGCGAGCGACGCGCCGACCAGCCAGGCCACGAGCAGGACGGAGATGACACTGACTGCGCCGCCGGCCACCGAGTCGAGGGTGCGCAGCGGGCGCCAAGTGAACTCCTTGCGGATCGCGACACCGATCAGCGTCGCGACGAGCTGCCCGAGCATCGCGCACACCACGACGGCGAGCAGACCGAACATCGCCGGACCCAACCCGACCCTGATGTTGCTGTGCAGTGAACTGGCGTACTTCGCGCCGAGCGCGCCCCCGCCGAGGAACCCGACGAAGGACAAGAACCCGACGATGAACCCCTGCCGGTAGCCGCTGAAGGCGAAACCGACGCAGATGACCAGCAGTACCCAGTCGAGGGTGTCCATCAGGGGACCCGGACCGACAGCGGGATCGGGACCGAGACGCTGCGATCCCAGGGCCGCTCCCACCCGCCCAGCCGAATCAGCTGGTCGAGCACCCCGCCGGTGAACCCCCACACGAGCATTCCGGCGACCCGGAACGCGGGCGACTCATAGCCCAGCGGGTGTTTGACCGTGACCCGGTTGGCCGGGTCGGCGAGGTCGGCGATGGCGACCCGCGAGACTGCGGCGACCTCGAGCGGGTCGACCGGCTCGACGCGGGACGGCTCGCGCCACCAGGCGAGGACGGGCGTGACGAGGTTGCGGCTGGGTGGGATCCACAACTGCGGGAGCAGCGTCAGCACGTCGACTCCGGACGGGTCCAGCCCGACCTCCTCGACGGCCTCGCGCAGCGCGGCGGCGGCCGGGCCGGCGTCGTCCGGATCGATCCCGCCGCCGGGAAACGCCGGTTGGCCGGCGTGGTGGCGCAGATCCTCGCTGCGCTGCTGGAGCAAAACGTCAGGCCCGTGGTCCCCCTCGCCGAAGAGCACCAGGACCGCCGAGCGCCGGACACCCGGACCGGTGTCGGCGCGCAACGGCACCGGCGTGAACGCGTCGGCGTCGGCCGCGGTGGCTGCATCGGCCAGCCGCACCAGCCAGTCGGGCGCGCTCACGTGACGCCGAGGTAGGTCGAGATGTCCGCACGGAGCTCGGCCGCGCTGTCGTAAGCCCCCAGGTGCACGTGCACGACTCTGCCGGACGTCCCGACAAAAGCCGTCTCCGGCGGGCCGGGCGCCTTGGCGAGATCGATGAGGAACTTCCGGTCCGGATCGCTGACCGACGGGTAGCGGACGGGTGGGCGGACCGCCGTGCCGAACGCCAGCCCGTCGCTGACGCTGTCCTCGGTGTCGATGCCGAGGAAGGTCACCCGGCCGCGGTCCTCGTCGTACACCGTCGAGAGGTACCCGGCCTCCTTGCCGCAGGGACCGCACCAGGAGCCCCACACGTTGACGACGGCCGGGCCGCGCAGCCCGGCAAGATGCACCGACGGTCCGTTCCCGAGACAGTCCAGCGTGAGGTTCGGCAAGCCGTCGGGCAGGTCGGCCGAGGACGACGCCGGGCAGGGCGCAAGCCTTGCGGCTCTGACAAGACTTGCCAGCTTCGGGCTCGGCGGGGATGAGTGACCGGTGCCGTCGCCACCCCCCGACGCCGACGCGCACCCGGTCGCCGCGACCAGTGCGGCGACCAGCAGCAGACTGCCGCGAACCCTCACGCAGTCGGGTTCGTCTGCGACGGTGACTTGAGCAAGCGCTCGGCCAGCACCGGGTCGGTGGGCCCGAGACCGTACGACGGGCACAGCTTCGCCAGCGGGCAGGCGCCGCACGCCGGCTTCCGGGCGTGGCAGGCCCGCCGACCGTGCCAGATCATGCGGTGCGACAGCCCGGTCCAGTCCGCCTTGACGAACAACGCCCCCACCTCGTGCTCGACCTTGACCGGGTCCTCCTCGGTCGTCCAGCCGAACCGGCGGGACAGCCGGCCGAAGTGGGTGTCGACCGTGATCCCCGGGATCCCGAAGGCGTTGCCGAGGACCACGTTGGCGGTTTTGCGGCCCACCCCGGGCAGCTTGACCAGCTCGTCCAGCTTGGCCGGCACCTCTCCGGCGTACTGCTCGTCGAGCGCTTGCCCCAGCTTGATCAGACTGTCGGTCTTGGCCCGGAAGAAGCCGGTGGACTTGATCATCGTCTCCAGCTCGGCGCGCTCTGCGGCGGCGTAGTCCTTCGCCGTCGGGTAGCGCCGGAACACCGCCGGAGTGACGGAGTTGACCATCTTGTCGGTGCACTGCGCCGAGAGCACCGTCGCGACGAGAAGCTGGAGCGGCGAGGCGAAATCGAGCTCGCAGTGGGCGTCCGGATAGGTCGCTTTGAGTACTTTGTCCATGCGGCGGGCCCGGCGTACCAATGCGGTACGGGACTCCTCTGTCGGCACCCCGCGACTCTACGGCGCGGGCCTGACCTCGCTTTTCATAGGCCAGAGGAGTGACGTGGGTCGCACTCCTATTAAGGGCCAGCAAGATCACGCCGATGCGCCAAAGGAAGCTGCGGAGAGTGAGGAAATGCCGAATCGGCCCACGGCGGACCGAAAAACGCCGCCCGAACGGGACCCGCAGTTCGCCCATCTCGACCTGGGCGGGCTGCGCGAGTACCGCGCGACCCTGACCCATGAGGAGAGTCGGGTGTCGTACTGGCGTCGCATCATCCAGGCTCGGCTCGACATCGTCACGACCGCTCGAGACAGCGGCTCCGCCACCGTCGACGACCTCCGCGGCGTGTTCGCCGAGCGCGCTCCCAGCACCCGCCGCACCGCCCTGGTCTCGGTCATGCCGGTCGACGACATGCCGCCGTTGCCCGACCTCGCCGAGCTGTGGTCGCGCGAGCCCGACCCGATCAACGACGCCCGCAACGTGACGCTGATCGAAGACCTGACCAGCGCCGAGCAGCAGCTCTCCGCCTACCGCGCCGCCCTGCACCGTCAGCTGGCGGCGGCCACGAGCGAGCTGATCGCCCGCTACCGGGAACAGCCCGACCTGTGCCTGTCGGCCCTGCCGGTCGCTCCGGGCGCGAACCGCATCTCCATCTGAGACAGCGATCAGCCGGCTTGCGCCCAGGGCGCAACGGTGTGGCACGCGGTCGCAGATGTGAGGCAGACTCCTGCGCAGGCACGACGGCGCAGGCGCGGAGGAGGTCCGGTGGAAGGCGTACTCGGCTCGGTGCCGCTGTTCGCGGCGCTCGATGCCGACTCCGCGGCCGCGCTGGAGAAGATGCTCACCACCCGCAGCGTGGGCAAAGGACACATCGTCTTCAGCGAGGGCGATGACGGCGATCGGCTGTTCATCGTGCTCGACGGGAAGGTCAAGATCACCCGGGCGTCCATGGACGGTCGGGAGAACCTGATCGCCGTGCTCGGCACCGCCGAGATGTTCGGCGAGCTGTCGCTGTTCGATCCGGGCCCACGCACCGCGAGTGTCTCCGCCGTCACCGACGCGACGCTGGCCTCACTCGACCACGACGACCTCAGACCGCTGCTGCTCGAACGTCCCGGCGTCGCCGTCGAGCTGTTGCAGGCGCTCGCGCAACGGCTGCGACGCACGAACGAGGCGATGGCCGATCTGGTCTTCACCGATGTCCCCGGTCGCGTCGCGAAGGCCCTGCTCGACTTGGCGGACAAGTTCGGCGTGGTGGAAGCCGACGGCACTCGGGTGCGCCACGACCTCACCCAAGAAGAGCTCGCGCAGCTCGTCGGCGCGAGCCGCGAGACGGTGAACAAGGCGTTGTCGGAGTTCGCCCATCGCGGCTGGCTGCGCATCGAAGGCCGCAGCGTGTTGCTGCTGGAACCCGAGCGCCTCGCCCGTCGCGCCAGGTAGCGCTCAGCGTCCCATCGGGGCCGCGGCGCCGATGACTCCCGACGATTGAGTAGTCGTACTCAGGCTGACCGGTCGGCTGCCGCGAATAGTCGACGGCATGGAGCTCACCGTCTCGATTCGCCGCCGTGCCAGCCGTCGCCAGCCTGCTCGCAAGCCCACCGCCCGGCGGGAGGCCTGGCGCGGATGGGCCGGGTACGCCGCCGCCGTCCACCTGCAGCTGCTGGGCCTGGCCGTGCTGCGACTCGGTCCAGGCCTCGTGGTCGCCCAGGTCGTCGTACTCGCCGCGACCCTCGCCTCCGCACTGCTGTCGGTCGTGCACGATGCGGGCCACAGCGAGTTCTCCCGCCGCCCGTGGGTGAACGTCGTCGCGGCGCAGACCGCGGTGCCGATGGGCCTGTGGATCGGTCAGTACCGGGTCAAGCACCGGGTCCACCACAGCCAGGCCAACGTGTACCCCGTCGACGAGTCGACCACGCCGCACCCGCTGTTGCGGGTGCACCCGCTGTCCGCGCTGCGGCCGTGGCACCGCCTCCAGCACCTGTACGCGCCCGCGCTGTACGCACTTGCCTGGGTGGGTGATCTGCGCAGCCAGGTCCGGTACCTGCTCAGCGGGCGAGCCGGGGACACCGTGACCGGCACGCTGCGGTCACGAGCGTCGTCCTACGTCGCGGAGAAGGCGCTCACCGTCGCGCTGTTGCTGCCGTACGTCGCACTCGCCGGCGCGGCACGGTCGCTGACGATCGGGGCCGCGGTGCTGGGCCTGGCGTCGCTGTTCGCCGCGCTCGTCTTGATCGGCGGGCACGTCAACGTCGGCCTGGCTGACACGCCGGACGCTGCGTTCGTCGAGCGGATCTTCGCAACGACCGCGGCGTTCTCCACGACCTCGCCCTGGATGCGCCGGCTCACCGGCGGCCTGACCCACCACCACGTTCATCACCTGCGCGCGCACGCGCCTCGGTCAGCGTTCGACTCGCTCCACCGCGAGCTGGTCGTGTCGACCGCCGAGCAGCATCAGCTTTCGCTCGTGGAGTTCCCTTCGCTCGGCGCGCTGGTCGTGGGGCACTTCCGGCGGTTGCGCGAGCTCGGGGTCGACCCGGCCGCGGTCGCAACGACGTCGGGTCACTCAGCGAGGCAGGGCGGACAGCGCACGCTGCGAGGCGGCAAGCTCGCCACGCATCTCGGTCGCGCCTGACAGCGCAGCCGCCTGCCGCACGGCGTACCTCGCCGCCGGCACGTCGCCCGCCGCAGAAAGGCACGCGCCGAGCACCCGCAACGCGACGATCCTCGATCGCACGTCCTGCGCGGGCTGCGCCATCGCCTGCTGAGCCACGTCGAGCGCCTCAGCGGTCTCACCGAGCTCCAGCAGACAACCGGCGAGGTGAGCCAGCGCCTGTCGCCGCGGGAAGGCGAGCGAGGCATCGACGACGACCTGCGCCTCGCGGAGCAAGCCCACCGCCTCCTGGGTCTGGCCTCGTGCCCGGAGGGCCTGCGCCAGCAGCACCCGAAGACTGACCAGCGCGCCCGGCTGGAGGTCGAGGCCTTCGGCGCGCTCCAGGGCAGACCGGGCGGCGCTCTCGGCCGCGTTGGCGTCACCGAGGTCGAGGCGGCAGTAGCCGATGCTCACCGTCGCGAGCGTCGCGGGCAGCGGGTTGCGCGCCCGGCTCGCGAGCTCGACCGCCTGCTCGAGCCGCCGGATCGCCTTGCGCTGGCGTCCCGCCCCGCGCAACGCCGCCGCTGAGGCGATGGAGGCCATGCACTGGCCCCATGTGTCGCCCAGCTCGGCGAAGATGTCGTACGCCGCGGCCGCCTCGTCGAGCGCCGTGGTGATCAGCCCGAGCTCGGCGGCCGCCAGGCCGTCGATCGTGAGGCAGGCCGCAACTCCCCACGTGTCGCCGATCGCCTCACCCAGCGGGAGCAGGCTCTGCGCGAGCTCGCGCGCCTCGGCCAGCCGCCCTTGCAGCAACCGGATGAAGGCCTCGGTCCCGGCACACCACGACAGACCACCGTCGTCGTCGAGACTGGCGAACACCGCTCCCGCGGCGCGCAGCTGCTGCTCGGCGAGTCCGTAGTCGCCGCGAGTCGTGGCGCTCCAGGCGAGGTGTTGCAGAGCCCAGCCGGCGCCGCGGCGGTCGCCCACCCGCTCGGCGAGCGCGAGCGCCTGTCCGAACCGCTCCTCGGCGGAGGTCAGTCGAGCAGCCAGGAAGTCCATCATGCCGAGTTGGCGCAGCGCCTCGCCGGTCACTCGGTCGTGGCCGGACTCACTCGCGGCGGCCAGTGCGGTCACCAGGGCACGGGTGGCGCGGTCGTCCTCGCCGCGGCGTCGCAGGATGTCGCCGTGCACGACGAGCGCGGTGGCTCGCAGCCGCTGGTCGGTCGAGGCGAGCGCGAGGTCGAGGTCGCGCTCGGCGTCGTCGAGCCGGTGTAGTGCAGCTTTCGCTGCGGCGCGACGCACCAGTGCCCGTGCGATCGCGGGCTGCGGCACGCCGTCCCCGGCCAGGTCGACCGCGCGAGTGAGCAGGGACTCCGCGCGCATGTTGTCGTCGCGCGCCAGTGCCGACTCACCGAGTCGATCCAGCGCGCCGAAGCCCACCTCGCGCGCCGACCAGGCGGCGTCCACCGCGGGCAGGTTCATCTCGGCGGCCAAGGCCACCGCTTGCTCCGCCTGCGCTGCCACGAACGTGTCGGTGTCGGCGGCTGACCACTGGAGGCCGTCGATCGCCCAACGCGCGACCGCGGCATGCCGCCGGGCGCGTTCGCCTTTGGGGATCCCGGCGTACGCCACGTCGCGGGCGAGTGCGTGGGTGAAGACGAACTGCGGCGCGGCTTCCGAACCGTCGGAGACCGGCCGCACGATGCCGCGCGACACCAACTCGTCGAGCCCGCTCGCGACCGGATCGGCCTCCTCGCTGTCCACCGGGCTGAGCGCACGAAGCATCCCGTAGGTGAACCGGTTGCCGACCACGGACGCCTCGCGTACCAACGTTCGCGCCGCCGGCGAGAGCCCGTCGATGCGTGCCGCGAGCACCGCCTGAACCCCGGCGGGCAACACCTGGCGCGGGAGCTCGCCGACCAAATGCCAGCCGTCGCCTTCGCGACGGAGCAGACCGCGGTCGACCAGCAGGTGAAGCAGCTCGGCCAGGAAGAACGGGTTGCCCTGGGCGCGGCCCAGCAGCAGGTCGCGGGACCCGGGGTCGAGCTCGGCGCCGTCGAGGTAGGCGCGCAGCAGCCGCTCGCTCGCCGCATCGTCGAGCGGCGACACCGGCAACAGCTCCGGGTCCGGCAGCCGCTCCCACCAAGGGCTGCTCAACAGGTCGGGCCGCCCGACGGTCACGAACATCACCGCACCTGTGATTTCGGATGCGAGGTCCGCCAACGACCGCAGCAGATCGCCGACGGCCCAGTGGGCGTCGTCCATGACGAGCACCAGCGGGCCTTCCGCGGCGAGTGCGCGAAGCACGCTGCCGACCGCTTCGACCATCGGATCGCGGGAGACCTCTACGCTGCCCGGGGTCGCGGTGTCACGCGGGCCGATCGGACCCCACTCCACCAGCCCGAGCAGCGCCAGGAGGCGGTCGACCGCCTGGCTGCTGATCGGCCGCCCTTCCGCGAGGCCGCCGATGCGGGCGACGGTACGCCGAACTCGGCCGACCGCGGTCTCGGTGTCGTCGTCTTCGACGATGCCGAACGCGGTGCGCATCCAATCGGCGAGCGGGGACAGCTCCCGACGCTCGCCGTATGGTGCGCAGCGGCCCCACAGCACCCGGACCGCGGGAAGCTCGCCGGCAAACTGGGCGAGCTCGGCCGCCAGCCTCGTCTTCCCAACGCCGGCCTCGCCGGTCAGCACCACCGACGCCGGCTTCTCCCGCTCCACGACGTCGAGCGCGCGACCGACCAAACGTCCGAACTCCGCGTCGCGGCCGATGAACGGCGCCTCTTCGCCGAGTCCGATCCGCGCGGCGCCCGGCGGACGGAGCCCGACCAGCTCGTACGCCGGTACCGGCTCCCGCTTGCCTTTCAGGCGCAGCGGTTGCAGGGCCCGCCACGACGCGATCGACATGGTCGCGAGTGCCGTCGAGCGCCCGGCGTACACGGCCCCTACGCTCGCCGCGTCGGACAGCCGCGACGCCGTGTTCACCGTGTCGCCGACGACCGTGTAGGACAACGACGCCTGGATGCCGGCGAGGACCTCACCGGTGTTCAGTCCGACGCGAAGCCCCATCCGGCGGCCGCCACCGGACTCCTCCTCCATCACGCGACGGACCGCGGCCTGCATGTGCGCGGCCGCGCGCACCGCGCGCTCGGTGTCGTCCTCGTGTGCGGTCGGCGCGCCGAAGACGGCCATGATGCCGTCACCGGTGAGCTTGTCGATCGCGCCGCCGTGGTCGGTGACGGATTTGCCGAGGACGCCGAGCACGTGGTCGATGACCACGCCGACCCGTTCCGGGTCGACCTCTTCCGCCCACGCCGTGAAGTCCGACAGGTCGCCGAACAGGACGGTGACGATGCGGCGTTCTGCCGTGGTCTCGGCCGCAAGCTCCGAGGTGTCGAGCAGTGCGCCGCAGGAGTAGCAGAAGCGGGCCGCGGACACCGTAGGCGTGCCGCAGACCGGGCAGGTGAGGGGCGCGTTCATCGGTGGAGACGGTCAGCCGCTGTCGCGGAGGTAGTCGAGCTGGGCCCGCACCGACAGCGTGGCGAACGGCCACAGCGACTCGTCCACGTCGGCGTACACCCGGCGTACGACCTGGTCCTCGGTCTCGTCCCCGGCCGCCAACGCGGCTCTCACCTGGTCGAGCCGCTCGATGCGGTGCGCCAGGTAGTAGTCGAGGACGGCGATCGGCTCGTGCAGCACCGGGCCGTGCCCCGGCAGGATCACCTCGATGTCGCCGCCGACGATGTCGCGCAGGCGTTGCAGCGAGGTGAGGTAGTCACCGAGGTGCCCGTCCGGGTGGGCGATGACCGCGGTGCCGCGGCCGAGCACGGTGTCTCCGGTCAGCAGCGCGCGGTCGGACTCGAGCACGAAGCTCACCGAGTCGCTCGAGTGGCCCGGGGTCAGCACGGTCAGCCAGTCCAGGCCGGCGAGTGCGGTACGACCGGGATGATCGGGGATGGGGTCGGCACCGATGCACAGCGCCGCGTCGCGGGCGATGACCGGCGCCCCGGTGATCTCGTGCAGCTGCGGCGCGCACTCGCCGTGGTCGAAGTGCCCGTGGGTCAGCACGATGGCCTCGATGGCACCGAGCTTCGCGATCTCCTCGACGTGACCGTTTTCGACGGGGCCGGGGTCGATCACGACCGCCCCGCCGTCGCCGTCGGGCGCGCGGAGCACCCAGGTGTTGGTGCCGTCGAGCGTCATCGGACCAGGGTTGGGCGCCAGCAGTCTCGAGGCGCTCGACGTCACGGCTTCGAGGGTGGACATGCTCAGGCCTTGGGGTAGTCCGGCTCGTGCGGAAGCAGGAACCGCAGCTGGTCGTTCTCGCCGAAGACCAGCTTCGGCAGGATCCGACTGACCGTACGAGCGGCGGCGGTGTCGAGGATCTGCTCGACCGACCCGAGCGTGGCGAGGTCGCGCAACGCCGAGATCGTCGGCGGCATCAGCATCATCTCGCCGGCCTCACTCGCCGCGACCGCATCGGCGGGACGCATCCAGGCGACCCGGTCCGCCTCGCCGCCGACGTCGCGGGTCCGTTGCCCTTCCGGGAGCGCCGCCACGAAGAACCGGGTGTCGAACCGGCGGGTCTCGATCTCCGGGGTCAGCCAGTGCGCCCACGGCCGCAGCAGGTCTGCCCGGAGGACCAGGCCCCTGCGCTGCATCATCTCCGCGAACGACAGCGAACGGTCTATCAGCGCGAGCCGGTCGCTCTCCCACTCGTCGCCGCTGGTGTCGGCGACCACCGTGTCGGAGTCGGGCCCGGCGAGGAGCACGCCGGACTCCTCGAATGTCTCGCGTACCGCGGCACACACGAGCGCGCGGGCGGTCTGCTCGTCGCTGGACAGGTCCGATGCCCACTCCGCGGGCGAGCGGCCCACCCACGCGTCGTCGCCGAAGTCGATGTCACGCGGATCCATCGACCCGCCCGGGAAGACGAACGCGCCGGCTGCGAACGCCATCGAGGCGCTGCGGCGCAGCAAATAGACCTCGGGTCCGCCATTGCCGTCACGAACCATCACGACCGTCGCCGCGTGACGCGGCTCGACCGGCTCGATCTCACCCGCGTCGAGCTGACGCAGCCGGTCGACGAGACCGGCGAACAAATCGTTCGGGTTCGTCACGTGGCTTTCACCTGCACGACGACCTCCACCTCGACCGGCGCGTCCAACGGCAGCACAGCAACTCCGACCGCACTCCGCGCGTGACGGCCGACCGGGCCGAACGCGGTCCCGAGTAGCTCGCTGGCGCCGTTGACGACCGCCGGCTGGGCGGTGAACGACGGGTCACTCGCGACGTAGCCGACGACCTTCACCACCCGCTCGACGCGGTCGAGATCGCCGATCTCAGCCTTGATCGCGGCGAGAGCGTTGAGGGCGCACACCCGAGCCAGGGCGGCGGCGTCCTCGGCCGAGACCTCGGCGCCGACCTTTCCCCGGGCAACGAGCTCGCCGGCGACGGTCGGCAGCTGTCCCGACGTCCAGACGAGACCGCCGGCCAGCACGGCAGGGACGTACGCCGCGACCGGCTTCGCGACCTCGGGCAGCGCGAGCCCGTCGCCGGCCAGCCGTGCCTCGACCTCGCTCATGGCTGCTGCCTCATGAAACGGGACGCTTGAGGTAGGCGACCAGCTGGTCGCCGCCACCCGGTGCGGGGACGACCTGGACCAGCTCCCACCCGTCAGCACCCCACTGGTCGAGGATCTGCTTGGTGGCGTGCACCAGCAACGGGACGGTCGCGTACTCCCACTTCGTCGTCACACCCGCACCCTATTGCGCCCCCGATTCC
>DASZRO010000096.1 GCA_035550055.1 Mycobacteriales bacterium
TAGGCCGTCGGCCCGGTCGTCGGCCGGATCTGCGCCACGACGACGAAGTCCCGCCCGGCGTCGTCCGGGACGAGCAGCAGCAGGTCCGCGAAGGAGAGGTCGGCGAGCAGCTGCCAGTCACCGACCAGGCGGTGCAGGGCCTCACTGACCCCGCCTACCCGCGGTGCCGCCGCGTCGGTGAACCCGCGCTCGGCGAGCAGCTCGTCCATCGTCGGCACGCGACGAGCGTAGAGGCACGGCGGCGAAGTCAGTCGCCGTCCGCGCTACGCGACGAGGCCGACCCGGCGCAGCTCGACGGTCAGGTCGTGCGGGTTGGTCGACGCGGTCATCGCGGCGTCGAGAGTGATGACCCCGTCGCGGATCAGCGCGACCAGGTGCTGGTCGAAGGTCTGCATGCCGTAGTAGGAGCCGTCGGCGATCAGGCTCAAGATCGCCGAGGACTTGTCGGCGTCCATGATCGCGTCCGCGACGCGGCCGGTGTTGATGCAGATCTCCATCGCGACGCACCGGCCCTCGCCGTCCGCACGCGGGACGAGTCGCTGGCAGATGATGCCGCGCAGGGCGCTGGCGAGGGAGATCCGGACCTGCTTCTGCTCATGGGGCGGGAAGAAGTCGACGACACGCGTGATGGTCTCCTGCGCGTCGGTGGTGTGCAGCGTCGACATGACGTAGTGACCGGTCTCGGCTGCGGCGAGGGCGGCGCGGACCGTCTCCTGGTCACGCATCTCGCCGACCAGGATCACGTCGGGGTCCTGCCGCAGCGCGGCGCGAAGGGCCACGTGGAAGTCGTCGGTGTCGACCCGAACCTCGCGCTGGTTGATCATCGCCAGCTTGTCGAAGTGGATGATCTCGATCGGGTCCTCGATCGTCACCACGTGGACCTCGCGGTTGAGGTTGATGTGGTCGATCATCCCGGCGAGGGTGGTGGTCTTGCCCGACCCCGTCGGCCCGGTGACCAGGACCAGCCCGCGTGGCTCGAGCGCGAGGCTTTCGAGCACGGCGGGCAGGCCGAGGTCGCGCAGCGGGATCGCGCCGACCGAGACCCGCCGGAACACCAGCCCCGCCGAGCCACGCGAGCGAAAGGCGTTGACCCGGAAGCGGCCGACGTCGGGCAGGGAGTAGGCGAAGTCGGCCTCGTTGGTGCGGTCGAACTCGTCGATCAGGTCCTCGCGGAGGACCTCACGAACCATCTGCTCGGTGTCGGGGGGCGTGAGGTCGCGGGTCTCGAGCTTGCGCAACCGGCCGTCGATGCGGACTCGCGGCGGCGAGCCGACCTTGCAGTGCAGGTCCGACCCACCGCACTCGACGAGCGCGCGGAGAAACGGCTCGATCATGAGCGCCGAGGTCACAGCATCTCCTTCGGCCTGATCGCCTGCCACCTTGACCGCATTTCGCTCCCCCTGCCGACTCGATCCCGCTATCCGATGACCGCGATCACGTCGCCTTCCTGCACGACCTGACCCTCCTCGACGAGGAGCTGGGTCACCGTGCCGCCCCCTTCGGCGAGGACCGGGATCTCCATCTTCATGGACTCCAGGATGACCAGCGTGTCGCCGTCTTCGACCTGGTCACCCGCCGTAACCAGGACCTTCCACACGTTCGCCACCATTTCGGCGCGGACCTCTGCCACCGGGCCTCCGATCTCGGACCTGGACTGTGAGAGTAATCGGCCGCGGGCCGCTCACGAGCGCCCGTCGAGCTCGCGCTGCAAACGCTCAGCTGCCGACTTCCAGTGCGCGGCCTCCGCCTTGGCCTTCCGCAACTCGCTCATCAGGCCCGAAACGACCTCGCCGGTCACCCGATCGGGTGAACCGGGCTGGACGTCACGCGCGCGGTGACGGGAGAGGACATAACCCGTCGCGATCACGACCGCGAACCCGACGAGGATCGCGATCCCTGCGACGAGCTGACCGCTCACTGCCCGGCCCGGGGTGCGCTCAGCGACCAGACCACTCGGGTGGACGCTTCTCGAAGAACGCCGAGATGCCCTCTGCGGCATCCTTCGTCGTGGTCAGCAGGGAAAGCTGAGCCTGCATCGCCTCGAGCGCCGCGGGCAGGGACGGTGTCTCTGTCGCGCTGACCCATGCGGCCTTGCCGAGCCGGATCGCCACCGGGGCCGCCGCCGCGAGCTTGGCGACGTACGCCTCGAACTCGGTCTCGAACGCGGTGTCGCTGAAGACCCGGGACACCAGGCCCATCTCGTAGGCCGTGCGCGCGTCGAACCGGTCACCGACGAGCATCCGGTCCATCGCGTGCTTCGGGGACAGGGGGCGGGACAGCAGCGCGCTGACCATGAACGGCCAGAGCCCGCGGTCGATCTCGGGCATCCCGAACGAGGCGCTCTCGCGCGCGAGAACGACGTCCGCGCCGGCCGCCAGCCCGATGCCGCCGGCCAGGCACAGTCCCTGCACGCGCGCGACGATCGGGACCGGGCAGGACCGCATCGCAACCACGAGGCGAGCGAGCAGGCCCCGCCCCTCGTGTTGCTCGAGACCGGTCGCATCGTTGGACATCACAGCCAGGTCGGCACCCGCGCAGAACACCCGCTCTCCCGCCGAGGCGACGACGATCACCCGCACCTCGGGGTCTGTCGAGGCAGCCGTGACGCCGTCGAGGAGTCCGCGCATCACATCGGCGGACAGCGCGTTGCGCTTGTCCTCGCGGTTGATGGTCAACCGCAGGACGTGCCCGTCGCGCTCGGCGAGGAGGTCGGTCGTCGTCATGGCTGCATCTTCCCGATGATCCCAGTGTCGTAGTCACCCGAGGCGAAGATCGGGTCGCCGAGCAGGCGGGCGAAGAAGGCCAGGTTGGTCTTCGGCCCTTCCACCCGGAAGCCCGCGACGGCCTCGCGGGCCGTGGCGATCGCCTGCGCCCGGTCCTCCCCCCAGACGCAGAGCTTGGCGAGCAGCGGGTCGTAGTACGGCGTGACGGTGGTGCCGGCGGCGTAGCCGGAGTCGACGCGAACGTGCTCCCCGGTCGGCTCGACCCACTCGGTGATCTCACCCGGCGAGGGCAGGAAGCGCACTGGGTCCTCGGCGTAGACCCGGAGTTCGAGGGCGTGACCGCGGGGCGAGAGCGCGTCGAAGTCCACGTCCGGGGCTTCGCCCGCAGCGATTCGAAGCTGCGCCGCGACCAGGTCGACCCCGGTCACGAGCTCGGTGATCGGGTGCTCGACCTGCAGCCGCGTGTTCATCTCGAGAAAGACATAGGTCTGCGTCGACGGGTCGACCAGGCACTCGACGGTTCCCGCACCCAGGTAGCCCACCGCTTCGCCGGCCCGCACCGCGCCGAGGAGCATCTCCGACCGCAACGTCTGCGAGACGCCGGGTGACGGGGTCTCCTCCGCGACCTTCTGATGACGGCGCTGGACGGAGCAGTCCCGCTCGCCGAGTGCCAGCACCCGTCCGTCGTTGAGTCCCAGCACCTGCACCTCGACGTGGCGTGCACCTTCGACGAAGCGCTCGAGCAGGATGGCGGGAGAGCCGAAGAACCGCTCGGCGCGGGTGCGCGCGGTGTCGAACGCGGAGCGCAGCTCGTCCTCGTCGCGGGCGACCCCCATGCCGATGCCACCCCCGCCGGCCGAGGCCTTCACCATCAGCGGGTACCCGATGTCCCGGGCTGCCGCGACCGCGGCGTCGACGTCCGCCACCGGCTCGGTGGTCCCCGGCGCGACGGGTACGCCGGCGTTGGCCATCAGGTTGCGGGCGCTGATCTTGTCCGCCATCGCCCGCATCGACGCCGGTGACGGGCCGACCCAGCCGACTCCGGCCGCGACGACCGCCTCGGCGAAGTCCGGGTTCTCGGCGAGGAAGCCGTATCCGGGATGGATCGCCTCGGCGCCGGTGCGCGACGCCGCCTCGAGGACCTTCGCGATGTCGAGGTAGGACTCCGCGGGCGGCGCCGGCCCGATCAGGACGGCCTCGTCGGCCTCCTTGACGAACGGCAGGTCGGCGTCCGCTTCGGAGTGGACGGCGATGGTGCGGATGCCCAGCGCCGACGCGGTGCGCAGCACCCGTCGAGCGATCTCACCGCGGTTGGCAACCAGCAAGGACTCGAACATGGTGGCCACAGTCTCTCCCGCCGCCGGGCGCCGTCGACGCCCGCCCGGCAGACTGGCCCTGACAGGTTCGGTCACCGACACCGCCGTACGGCGGGTGGGGAAGTGGACGTGGCGCTCGTGCTGGTCGTCGTCGTCGCCGCCGGTGTGGTCGCGACGCTGACCCGCGGCGAGTGGCGCGGGTTCGCCGAGCTGCAGCTTCGCGCCAAGTCGCTCGTCGTCGCCGCCGTGGCGGTGCAGGTCGCCGGCGCCGCGCTCGCCGACCACACCGGCCACGGCTGGTGCTATTCCGTCGGTCTCGCCACCTCCGCCGCGTGCGCCCTCGGGTTCTGCCTGGCCAACCTCCGGGTTGCCGGCATCCCGCTCGTCGCCGCCGGGTTGGTCCTCAACGCGCTGGTCGTCGCGCGCAACGGCGCGATGCCGGTCTCGATCGTCGCGGCGCATCGCGCCGGTGTGTCGATCCTGTCGATCGCCACCGGCAACGACCCCCGCCACACGATCGCCGGGATCGGTTCGGTCTGGCGCTCACTCGGCGACGTGATCCCGGTGCCGTTCCCGGTGGCGCCCGAGGTCGTCAGCCCCGGCGACGTACTGGTGGCAGCTGGTCTCGCCGAGTTCATCGTGATGACGTCGCGACGCAGACGTGACGCCGATCAACCAGCGGGCGGCGACACCTTCCACGCCTCCCACGCGCTTTCGACCATGGCACGCAGGTCGTAGCGAGCGGTCCAGCCGAGCCCGTCCTTGATGCGGTCGGCAGCCGCGACGATGCGGGCGGGATCGCCCGGGCGGCGCGGCACCACGACGGGCTCGGTCGCGATGCCGGTGACCTCCGCGACCACGGCGAGCACCTCGCGGACGCTCGAACCGACGCCACGGCCGATGTTGTACGTCGCGGAGTCGCCGCCGCTGGTGAGGTGCTCGAGCGCGCACACGTGCGCGTCCGCGACGTCCGCGACGTGGACGTAGTCGCGGATACAGGTCCCGTCCGGCGTCGGGTAGTCGTCACCGAAGATCTTCGGCGCCTCCCCCGCGGTCAGCGCGCGCAGCGCGAGCGGGATCAGGTTGAACACGCCGGGGTCACCGAGCTGCGGCGAGGCCGCGCCGGCGACGTTGAAGTAGCGAAGCGAGATCGCCCGCAGCGGCGAGATCGCGGCGGTGGCCCGGCCGAGCCACTCGCCGACCACCTTGGTCTCGCCGTACGGGCTCAGCGGCGTCAACGGCGTGTCCTCGACGACCCGGTCGACGTCGGGCATGCCGTACGTCGCGGCGCTCGAGGAGAACACGAACGACGACACCCCGGTCGCCGTCGCCGCTTCGAGCAACGTCATCAGGTTGCCGACGTTCTCGCGGTAGTAGTAGATCGGCCGCGCGACTGACTCCCCGACCTGCTTCTTCGCGGCGATGTGGATGATGCCGCCAACCCGGTGCTCCCGGATCGTGGACTCGACCAGCTCACCGTCTCCGACGCTGCCGCGCACGAGGACGGCGTCACCGACGCGGTCGGCCTGCCCGGTCGAGAGGTCGTCGAGCACGACGACCGGCTCGCCGCGGTCGCGAAGCGCCTTCACCACGTGCGCGCCGATGTAGCCGGCGCCGCCGGTCACCATCCAGGAGGTCACGCACCGACCCTAGTCGGGCCGAAATCGCGAACGACCACTACGGCAGGCGGGTCTCGCGAGTGGTCACTTCCACCTCTACCTCCGCCAACTTCGCCCGCAGCCGCTGCTTGAACTCGACCGAGGCGACCTCGCCGCCGCAGCAGCGACCGACGAGCTTCTTGACGTCCTCGTAGAGGTCGAACCGCTCGAGACACGGGCGGCACTCCTCGAGATGCTGGCGTACCTCGATGCAGGTCGTCTCGTCGTAGTCCTGAGCCAGGTAGACGTCGACACGGTGAAAGATCTCGACGCAGTCCACCTCGTGCGGGTTGCCACAGCTCATGACTCTGCTCCCGTCCGCAGATAGCCCCGCTCGGCGGCGTAGGACTCCAGCGCTTCGCGAAGGGCACGGCGCCCGCGGTGCAGGCGGGACATCACAGTGCCGATCGGCGTACCCATGATGTCGGCGATCTCCTTGTAGGCAAAGCCCTCGACGTCGGCAAGGTAGACCGCCATCCGGAAGTCCTCCGGAAGCGACTGGAGCGCTTCCTTCACGTCGCTGTCCGGCAGGTGCTCGAGCGCCTCGACCTCGGCCGACTTCAGACCCGACGAGCTGTGCGACTCGGCACTCGCGAGCTGCCAGTCCTCGACCTCGGCGTCGCTGGACTCCTGCGGCTGACGCTGCTTCTTGCGGTAGCTGTTGATGAACGTGTTGGTGAGGATCCGGTAGAGCCACGCTTTGAGGTTGGTGCCTTCTTCGAACTGGTGGAAGGCGGCGAAGGCCTTCACGTAGGACTCCTGCACCAGGTCCTCGGCATCCGCCGGGTTGCGGGTCATTCGCAGCGCCGCGGAGTAGAGCTGGTCGGTGAACGGCAACGCGTCCCGCTCGAAGCGCGCGGTGCGCTCCTCGACGGTCTCTTGCGTCGCCATGGGTGGCGACAATAGTCCTACGCCCACGCACCCAAGAACGCCCGGCACCGCGGTGCTGATTCCCGCGCCGGCGGTGCAGGTGCTCTTCCTAGAGTTGGTCAAGCCATTCGACGACGGCGGCCGCGACTGCCCCTGTGTCCTGCTTGAGCGAATGGTCACCGGGCACCTCGACCACGTTGGTTCCCGGCGGCAGCTCGGCGGCCGTCCCGAACGCGTCTCGGGCGCCCTGCACGACGAGCAACGGCGCCTCGAGCGCCCCGATCTCCTCGGCCCGGGACTTCTCGGGCTTGCCCGGCGGGTGCAGCGGGAAGGCAAGCGCGACGACGCCGTCCGCCTGAACCTCGTCGGCGGTTCGCACTGCGACGCGCGCTCCGCTGCTGCGGCCACTGACGACGAGCCGCCGGTTCTTGCGTTCCTTGCGCAGGCCGTCCAGCACCGCGAGCCAGGCCGCGTCGAGACGCGGTGACCGTTCCGGCGCCCGGTGACCCTTCACGCGGTAGGGCTGGACGACCCGCGCCACCGTCCACCCTTGCGTCACCAGCGCGGACGAGACCGCGACGATGTCGGGCGCGTCGATCCCACCTCCCGCACCGTGGCCGACGACGAACAGGCCCCGGTCACCGCGGCGGGTCAGCACGACGTGAGCGGGACCGCTCGGCGTATCGATGTCGAGGGTCCGGGCGCTCAGCTGTGTCACCCGAGCAATGTGCCACTGCGGGGGCGATCGGACCGGGCCGGGATCGCCCGCGCGACGACCTCGCTCGGCTGATGGGACGATCTAGCCGTGAGCAAGACGCCGTGGCGAGCGCCCACCGTTGACGGTGCGGTGAACGCTGCCGTTCGCGTACCTGGCTCGAAGTCGATGACCAACCGGGCCTTGGTGCTGTCGGCGCTGTCAGAGGGCCAGAGCGTGATCAGGCACCCACTGCGCAGCCGCGACACCTCGCTCATGATCGAGGCGTTGCGATCGCTCGGAGTCTCGATCGACGACTCGGACGATCTGCGGTGGCGCGTCGAGCGTCAACGGTTCACCCGCTCGGCCGCGAAGATCGACGTCGGCAACGCGGGGACGGTGCTGCGGTTCGTCCCGCCGGTCGCGGCGCTGGCGAACGCACCGGTCGAGTTCGACGGCGACGAGGCGGTACGCCGCAGACCGGTCGCGCCACTGTTGAGCGCATTGCGCAGTCTCGGCGTGACGGTCGATGACGGCGATCGGGGAGGCGCGCCGTTCACCGTCCACGGCGCCGGTGCGGTGGCCGGCGGTCGGGTCGCCGTCGACGCGTCGTCGTCGAGCCAGCTGGTCAGCGCACTGATGCTGGCGGGACCGGCGTACGGCGCCGGGATCGAGATTCGCCATGTCGGCGGCCTTCCGGTCCCCAACGCTCCGCACCTGGCGATGACGGTCGCGATGCTCGGGGCGCGCGGCGCCGCCGTCGACGTGGGCGACGACCTGTGGCGGGTCGCGCCCGGGCCGCTTGCCGGGATCGAGCAGACCATCGAGCCGGACCTGTCGAGCGCAGCCCCGTTTCTGGCGGCCGCCGTCGTGACCGGCGGGCGGATGGCCATCCCCGACTGGCCCCAGCACTCGACGCAACCGGGTGCGTTGCTGCCCGACCTGCTCGCCGCCTTCGGCGCGATCTCGCGCTTCGACGAGCGCGGCCTGGTGGTGGTCGGACCGGAGCGGATGAAGGGCGCCGACCTGGACCTTCGACAGGCCGGCGAGCTCACCCCGGTGATTGCCGCGGTCGCCGCCCTCGCCGACACCCCGTCTCACCTCACCGGTGTCGAGTACCTCAGGGGACACGAGACGGACCGGCTCGCCGCGCTGACCGCCGAGCTGAAGGCACTCGGCACGGATGTCGAGGAGCTCAGTGACGGGCTGTCCATCAACCCCACCCGGATGCACGGCGGAACGTTCGCGACGTACGACGACCACCGCCTCGCCATGGCGGCGGCGGTCATCGGGCTGGTGGTACCCGACGTCGAGCTCGACGACGTCGCAACCACCGCGAAGACCTTCCCCGGTTTCGAGCGGGTCTGGACGGAAGCGGTCACCAAGACCACGGTCGGCAGCCCCGGAGCGGGCGGCGCGGGAGCGGGCAGCTGACCCGCCAGCCGATCGATGACGAGGACCGCCTCGCCCGCGGTACTCGATCACGGCCACGTAGCCGGCTTCGCCCCAAGCACGAAGACGCCGCCACCTGCCGCGTCGTCAGCGTCGACCGTGGTCGATTCGGCTGCCTGGTCGACGGCGACACCCTGGTCGTCGCGATGCGAGCGCGTGAGCTGGGTCGCCGGGCGATCGCCGTAGGAGACGAGGTCGACGTGGTCGGCGATCTCGGCGGCGGTCCCGACGCGCTGGCGCGCGTCGTACGGATCGCCCCTCGACGCTCGGTGTTGCGGCGCAGCGCGGACGACAGCGACCCGGTGGAACGCGTGCTGGTTGCCAACGCCGAACAGCTGATCGTCGTCGCCGCCAGCGCCGACCCGCCGCCGCAGCCGCGACTGATCGACCGGTGCCTGGTCGCGGCGTACGACGCCGGGATCGCACCGGGGCTGTGCCTGACGAAGAGCGACCTTGCGTCCAGCGACGAGCTCGCCGCGATCTACCGCGACCTCGACTTGCTGATCGTGCGCTCGGGCCGGCCAGGATTCGACGCCGCCGTGGCCGTGTTGCGCGAGGCGCTCGCCGGCAAGGTCACCGTGCTGGTGGGGTCTTCCGGGGTCGGCAAGTCGACGCTGGTCAACGCCTTGGTCCCCGACGCGACCCAGCGGATCGGGGCGGTCAGCGCCAGCAGCGGCAAAGGCCAGCACACGACGACCGCCGCGATCGCGTTGCCGCTGCCCGACGGCGGGTGGGTGATCGACACGCCAGGCATTCGCTCGTTCGGGCTGGCCCACGTCGGACGCGGGCGCCTGGTCGAGTGCTTCCCCGACATCGCGCCGGGCACCGCCGAGTGCCCGAGCGACTGCGACCACCTCGACCCGGACGTCTGTGAGCTCGACGCGTGGATCGCGGCGGGCCACTCCAGCCCGCAACGCCTCGACTCCCTGCGCCGCCTCCTGCTCTCCAGCGACGCCTGACCCCCAGCAACGCTCCGTCACCGGGCCATTCCCCCAGCAACGCAGCGTCACCGGGCCATTCCCCCCAGCAACGCAGCGTCACCGGGCCATTCCCCCCAGCAACGCTCCGTCACCGGGCCATTCCCCCCAGCAACGCAGCGTCACCGGGCCATCGCCCCAGCAACGCAGCGTTGCTGGGTGAAAGGGGGGTCAGGCTGAGGCGCCTACTGCGATCGTCTCGTCGACCTCAGCGACCCGAGCGGCCATGGCGGCCTTCTCCTGGTCGATGAGGTCGGCCTGGTCCTCGTCGGCCTTCATCAGCTCGTCGAGGTTGTGGCCGGCCATGTCCAGCACGCCCATCTCGGCGTAGCACTTCTGGACCTTCTCGCCCCACAGCCCGATGTCCTTCACGCACGGAACGATGCGGCTGAACAGCAGGGCCCGGAAGATCTGCTGGAACTCGGAGTGCTCAGAGATGTCCTGGCACTCCTTCACCGGCAGGCCGAGCGCCTCGAACACCTCCGTGCCGAGGAAGCGGTTGCGCATCAGCCAGCACCC
>DASZRO010000097.1 GCA_035550055.1 Mycobacteriales bacterium
CGCTTCGAGGAGCCGACTCGGACGACCTCCCGCGCCACGTCCACCAGTTTCAGGTGGCTCGTCTGCGAGCGTCGTACCAGGACGTCGAACGCGGCGGCTTCGTCCACCTTCAGCGTGATCATGATCATCCCCTTGGCCTGCTCGATGATCGCCCGGGTGCCCATCGCGACTCCCAAGCCGGCGAGCTCGGCCTCGGCGGCGCGGACCCGTTCGTCGGCCACGCGGTCGCGGGCAGTCGCCGCCAGGTCACGCGCGTCGGCGACACGGTCACGCGCGTCGGCGTCGCGGTCACGCGCGTCAGCGTCGCGGTCACGCGCGTCGGCGTCACGGTCACGCGCGTCGGCGAGGAACGCTCGAAGATCGCCCTCATGAGTGCTGGTGGATTCGTACCCCGCCATAGCGGCGACGATCTTTCCCATACGCCGCGGCCGTCTAAACGTGGTGCGGGCGTCCGTCCGAAGACCGTCGCTGTGCTATGAAAGATGTGCGGTCAGTAGCGACCAGCGGCCACTCGGCCTTGCCGTCGCTTTTCCGGATCCGACTGCAAGACCCGACAACGATCGGGTTGATCCTCATGACCGTTCGATATTCCATTCCGTGCCCGCGCAGTCCCCAGTGGGACCACGCGAGCATCACCTGGGACGCGCCAACCGCCGTCCTGAGCCTCGCGGGCGAGATCGATCTGCTCGTCCGACCAGCGCTGGATGCCCAGATCGATCGCATCCTCGGCTGTCCGGCGCCGGCGATCTCGGTCGACCTGGTCGGGGTGACCTTCCTCGACTCGGCCGGCAGCACCCCGCTGCGCCGGCTGTGCAACGCCGCACCGGCTCACGGCGCGGAGGTCTGGCTGCGAAACGCCAGCCGTTTCGTCGCCCAGACGCTGCGCATCGTCGGCCTCGGTGCTCACCTGCGGTGCGAGGAACCGCTCCCGCCGGCGTAGAGCAAACCCTCCGGGGTATCTGGCCGTCATGGCGTCGGCGGTAGCTCCTGAGGACGCGCCGCGCCGGCCGCACGGGGTCGACGACGCCACCGTTGCGGCGCACGGCAAGCTGAGCGAGGCGCTGGAATACGTCCATCGCGTCCGCGGCGCGCTCTACGACGTCCATCAGCTCATCGGACGCGCAGACCTGCTGTTCGGTGAGGCCGCCGACGACCTGGCGGCCGCCGGACATGAGGAGCTCGCCGCCGAGGTACGCGAACGGATCGTCGGGCGCGACGTCCTCGCCGGCCGCTGGACCTTCCAGATCGTCGAAGACTTCGACGACAACTACTACGCCGCCGCCGTGGAGACCGAGCGCCGCAGCCGCGGCGTGCTCCTGCAGGGCCAGCGCCACGTCCTCGAAAGCGAGTTGAAGCAACAGCGTCGTACCGACGCCGGTCCTCGCGACCCGCGACGATGACCGACGCCGTCGTGATCGGCGCGGGGCCGAACGGACTCGTCGCCGCCAACCTGCTCGCGGAACGCGGCTGGAGCGTCGTCGTCCTCGAGGCCGAGCCGGAACCCGGCGGGGCGGTTCGCTCTGCCGAGATCGCGCCGGGTTGCCGCTACGACATGTTCAGCAGCTTCTATCCGCTCAGCGCCGTCTCACCTCCGCTGGTCGGCCTGGACCTGCCGCGGTGGGGCGTGCGCTGGCGGCACGCGCCGGCCGTGGTCGCCCACCCGTTCCTCGACGGACGCTGCGCCGTCCTGTCCAGGGACCTCGAGGCGACGGCAGCCTCGCTCGAGACGTTCGGCGCCGGGCAGGGCGCGCGCTGGCGTGAGCTGTTCGAGCGGTGGCGGCGCGTCCAGGAGCCGCTCCTCGACGCGCTGCTCGGCGCGCCGATCCCGCCGGTGCGCGGCGCCGCCTCGCTCGCCGCCCGACTCGGCCCGGCAGACCTGGCGCGCTTCGCCAGGTTCGCGGTGCTGCCGCTGCGACGGATGGTCGAGGAAGACGGTCTTGCGGACGGCGCGACCATGCTGCTCGCCGGCAACGCGCTGCACTCCGACCTGACCCCCGACCTCCCGCTGAGCGGCTTCTTCGGCTGGCTGCTCGCGATGGTGGCCCAAGACGCGGGGTTCCCGGTCCCCGAAGGCGGATCCGGCCAGCTCACCGCGGCGTTGGTACGCCGGCTGCGCCACTACGGTGGCGAGGTCGTCTGCGGCGCGCGGGCCAGCCGGCTCGTGATCCGCGGGCGTCGCGTCCACGCCGTCGTCACGGAGTCCGGAGACGAGTACGCCGCGGGGCGTGCGGTCCTCGCGGACGTGTCGGCCCCGCACCTGTACCGCGACCTGATCGGCGAAGCGCACCTTCCGCCAGCGGTGGTGGCCGACGTCGACCGGTTCCAGCTGGACAACTCGACGTTCAAGGTCGACTGGCTCCTCGACGGCCCCGCGCCGTGGGCGAACCCCGACGTCGCCGGCGCCGGCACCGTCCACCTGGCCGACAGCGTCAGCGAGCTCTCACTGACGGGGCTTCAGCTCGCGGAGCGGATGATCCCGGAGAAGCCGTTCGTCGTCGTCGGTCAGTCCAACGTCGCCGACCCCACGCGTACGCCGGACGGCCGCCAGCTGCTGTGGGCCTACACCCACGTGCCGCAGCAGGTCCGCGGTGACGCCGGAGGCGACCTGACGGGCGAATGGACGCAGGCCGAGTGCGACGCGATGGCCGAGCGCGTCGAGAGCCGGCTGGAGGCGCACGCGCCGGGATTCCGGGACCGGATCCTCGAGCGACGGGTACTCGCGCCCGGTGACCTGCACCGGCTCAACGCCAACCTGATCGGCGGCGCCGTCAACGGTGGCACGGCCGCGCTGCACCAGCAGCTGGTGTTCCGGCCGACCCCCGGGCTCGGGCGCCCCGCAACCCCGATCCGTGGTCTGTTCCTCGCGTCGTCGTCGGCCCACCCCGGCGGCGGCGTGCACGGCGCATGTGGCGCCAACGCGGCGCGCGCCGCGGTCACGCAACACCGGCTCAGGCGTACGTCGCTCGCCCTGGCCGGTGCCGCCGCCACCGGGGCGGCACTGCGAAGGAGCCGCAGAGGAGGCGAGGCGTGACGCCGACCGACAGCATCGTCGTCGATGCGGACCCTGACACTGTCTTCGACGTCCTGTGTGACCCGCAGGCCTACGTCACCTGGGTGGTCGGGGCGCATCGGCTGCGTGACGTCGACCGCCACTGGCCGGCGGAAGGTGCCCGCTTCCACCACGCGATCGGGCTGCGCCCGGTCGAGATGCAGGACTCGACGACGATGCGCCACTGCGACCGACCGCATCTGGTGCAGCTCGAGATCAAGGCCCGGCCGATCATCGTCGCCGATGTCGAGTTCCGGCTCGAACCGACCGACGGCCGCACCCGGATCACGATGAGCGAGCGGCCGACCGGCGGCCTGCTGTGGCTGGCCGGCCCGTTGAGCGTGCCGCTGCTGACGTTGCGCAACCGGCTGGCGCTGCATCGCCTCGCCGGCCTCCTCGAGCGCCGCGGCCGGTCCGCCGCCTGACACCGCGGCGAGGAGAAGGCGCGCTCAGCCGGTGGCGCTCACCAGCAGCGAGTCGTCGTAGAGCTCGTCGTCGCTCACCTGTGGCTCGCGGATCCGCCACCAGCCCACCACCGCCGCCAGGATCGCAGCACCGGCGCCGATCGCGAACGAGAGGTGGTAGCCGGACAGCAGCCAGGCCGGTGCGCTGTGGTCGCCGGTACGCGCCGCCGCGATGCTCGCCAGCACCGCCAGCCCGAGCGCGCCGCCCATCATGAACGCGGTGTTCACCGCACCTGAGGCGATCCCGGACTCCTCGGGTGCGATGTCGCTCATCGCGGCGAGCAGCATCGGGTTGAACGCGATGCCGCCGCCGAGCCCGAGCAGCACCATGTTCGGCAGCACGTCCAGCCAGAACCCGCCGTGGACCGGCGCGCGGGCGAACAGCAGCAGGCCCACGGAGGCGACGAGCAACCCGCCGGCCATCGGGCGACGGAAGCCGTAACGGCTGACCAGCTTCGCCGACCAGGACACCGAGCAGACCATCATCACCAGGTCGCCAGGCAGGAACGCGAGGCCGACTTGCAACGAGGAGTAGCCGAGCACCAGCTGGAGATAGAGCGCGGACAGGAAGAACCACGCGAACATCGCCGCGGCCCAGAGCACGCCGATCACGTTGGCCGCGGCGAGGTTGCGCGACCGGAACAGCGAGAGCCGCACCAGCGGTACGGCGGTGCGCTTCTCGATCACCAGGAACGCCGCGAACAACGCCACCGCGACGGCGAGCGAGCCGAGCGTGCGCGCCGAGGCCCACCCGGCCTGGTCGCCGTTGACCACCGCGTCGACCGCCAGCATCAGAGCGCCGGTGACGGTCACCGCGCCGGCGACATCGAGCCGGCGCGTGGTGTCGCTCACGGCTGACTCGTCGACCAGCCGCAGCATCAACGTCACGACGACAGCGCCGATCGGGACGTTGACCAGGAAGATCCAGTGCCAGTTGAGCAGGTCGGTCAGGACGCCGCCGAGCACGACGCCGACCGCACCGCCCCCCGACGCCACGAACCCGGTGATGCCCATCGCCTTCGCACGCTCCGCCGGCTCGGGGAACAACGTGACGACGACGGCGAAGCCGACCGCGGTCGCGAGCGCGCCGCCGACGCCCTGCAAGGCGCGGAAGCCGATCAGCATCGCCTGCGTCTGGGAGAGCCCGCAGCCGACCGAGGCGAGCGTGAAGCCGGTGATGCCGGTGACGAAGATGCGTCGCTGACCGTAGAGGTCACCGAGCCTGCCACCGAGCAACAGGCAACCGCCGAACGTCAGCATGTAGCCGTTGACGACCCAGGCGAGCGAGGTCTGGGAGAAGCCGAGGCTCTCCCGGATCGAGGGCAGCGCGACGTTGACGATCGTCGAGTCGAGCACGACCATCAGCGTGCCGAGGCACAGCACGTAGAACGCCACCCAGCGTCTACGGGTGTCCAACATGTGCGGTCCCTTCGTCCAGCTGAGCAGGGTAGACGCCGGGACCCACGGAAAGTCAGTGGTTTTCCGGGTATCAATGCGCTGTGACCGCGCAGACCGTGTACTCCAAGCAGGGCATGGTGGTGGCGGGACAGCCGCTGGCGAGCGCGGCGGGAGCACGGGTGCTCGCCGATGGCGGCAACGCCGTCGACGCGGCGCTCGCCGTCGCCGGCGCGACCGCGGTGACGATGCCGGAGATGTGCGGGCTGGGCGGCGACGCGTTCGCCTTGGTCTACGACGCCGCGACCGGAACGGTCACGGCGTACAACGGCAGTGGCCCGGCGCCAGCCACCGCGACACCCGAAGCGTTCGCCGAGCGCGGGTTCACCGAGCTGATGCCGTTCGACGGCTGGTTGTCGGTGGCGACGCCCGGTGCGGTGTCGGTGTACGCCGGGCTGCATCGCGACCATGCAAGCCGACCGCTGCCCGAGCTGTGGGCGGACGCGATCCGGCTCGCCGACGAGGGCTACCCGATGGACGCGCGATGCGCGAAGTACCTCGCGATGGACGCCAAACGCCTGGCCGCCGACCCGGCCGCGGCCCGGATCTTCCTGCCGAACGGTGAACCACCGACCGCCGGCACCGTCCACCGCAACCAGGACCTGGCGGCGTCCCTCGCGGCAGTCGCCGCCGATCCCACGACGATGTGGACCGGCGACGTCGCGCGCGCGATCGCGACGGCCTCCCACGCGGGCGCCGGATTGCTCGAGCTGGGCGACCTCCCGATGGAGCCGGCGTCGGCGTACGAACCGCTCTCGACCGACTATCGCGGCCATCGGGTGCACACGACAGCCCCGCCGTCGCAGGGGCTGATCCTGCTCGAGATTCTCAACCTGCTCGAAGGGTTCGACCTCGCCGCGCTCGCGCCGGACAGCGCGCAGCTCGTGCACCTGGTCGTCGAGGCGACCAGGCTGGCGTTCGCCGACCGCAACCGGTGGTGCGGTGACCCGGCGTTCGTCGCCGACGTGACTGCCGAGCTGGTCTCCAAGTCCTACGCCGGTCGCCGGCGCGACGCGCTCGACCCCCGCCGAGCGGCTGCGCAGGTCAGCGGCGGTGACCTCGACGGGAACACCACGTCGTTCGTGGTTTCCGACGCCGCCGGCAACGCGGTGTCGTTCATTCACAGCTTGTCGGCGGCGTGGGGCGCGGGCGTGGTCGCCGCCGGCACGGGCATCCTCATGAACAACCGGGCCGGCCGAGGCTTCTCGCTGCGGCCCGGGCATCCCAATCTCGTCGCGCCGCGCAAACGCACGATGCACACGCTGCTGACCTATCTCGTGACCGACGCGGCGAGCGGGGAGCTCGAGCTGGTCGGCAACACTCCTGGCGGCGACGGCCAGCCGCAGTGGAATGCGCAGATCCTGATCCACTTGCTCGACCACGCGCGTGACGTCGGCGCAGCCGTCAGCGCGGCGCTGTGGACCGCCACACCGGGCACCGACCCGATCTCGCTGTCGCAACCGCAGCGGCTCGCCATCGAGGACGCGGTCGGCGGCGACACCATCGCCGACCTTCGACAGCGCGGTCATTCCGTCCTGGCGATCCCTACCGCGGGAGGCTCCGCGACCGTCATCCGGCGGCGCGGCGACGGCGTCCTCGAAGGCGGCGCGGACCCACGTGACACGGCGCAGGCGATCGGGATCTGAACCAAGCCGGCCACCGGTGCGTGTCAAGCGAGAGTCGTTGCTGATCTCTCGACAGGAGAACCGTCATGCCCGAGCACGTGGGAACCAACCCGACCGCCCGACGGGTGGGCGTCGCCGCCTTCGCTGCCGTCGCCGCGATGGGGCTTGCCGCCTGCGGCAGCAGCAGCTCGGGCGGCAGCTCGACGGTCAACCCCGGTGCCGGAGCGTCCACCAGCAGCGACAGCGGCTCCGCGGACACCGCCGCGACGTCGTTCAGCGTGGCCAATGTCAGCGGCTTGGGCAACGTGGTCGTCGACGGCCGCGGCCGCACCGTCTACGTCCTGACGAAGGGCACCACCAAGAACGCCCCCTGCACCGATGCGAGCGGGTGCACGAAGTACTGGCCGGACCTGTCGCTGCCCGACGGCACGACCGCCGCGACCGCCGGGTCGGGACTGAACTCCTCGCTGCTCGCCACCAAGCAGGCTGACGGCGAGACCTACGCGACCTACAACGGGTGGCTGCTCTACGAGTACGTCGGCGACACCGCGGCGGGTCAAGGCCACGGCCAGGGCGTCAAGGACACCTGGGGCACGTGGTACGCGCTCAGCGCCTCCGGGGACCCGGTGACGGCTGGCACGCCGGCCGCCGCGTCGACCGCGAGCTCAAGCTCGGGCTCGACCGGATCGTCGCCGGCCACCGGCGGCGGGTACGGCTACTGAGCCGTCCAGCCCGTCGCGGCTAGGTGCGCGCGGTGGTCGTCGCGCAGTACGGGCAGCTCAGCTGGTTGACCCCGACCGGGAACGACAGCGGCGCGCCGCAGCCCTGACAGGCGGCGCTGCCCCCGCCGAGGTCGAGCTTGCGGCCGCAGCCGTCGCACACGACGGCGGTGGCGCCCGGCACGGTCTGTAGCCGGGCGCCACAGCCCGCGCACTGCGTCGTGTCGGTGTCGATGTGTTCGTAGGGCGTGTACTCGCCGCGCAGCCCGTACATCTCGAGCAGCTTCTCGCCGTCCTCCGGGGACAAGTGGGCGATCCAGCCTTGGCAGAACGTCGAGAACTCCATCCGCAGCGGCACGCCCGGCGGCGCCTCGTCGGGGTCGAGAGCGAGGACGCCCACCTCGGCGAGGTGGGCGTAGGTGAGCTCCATCTGGCGCTTGAACAGTGCGGCGTACTCCCAGAAGCCGTTCTCGACCCGCCACGCCCCGTCGCCCATCGGGACCCGCACCAGCGCGTTGGCGCGCACCTGCATCTCGGCCTCCAGCGGCTGCTGCGCCGGGTCGAGATCCTTGGCCACCGCACTCTCGACGAGGTAGGTGACCATGCGTGCCCGGAAGTCCTCGTCGGCACATCGCGGGGACACCGCCTGCGGGCACTGCTTGACCCACTCGGTGAAGATCGTGCGATAGCACTCGCGCAGCGAATCCGCGTCGTTGGCGTTGCGCGCGACGATCATCGGGGCCTGCAGCGGCGCCGCGAGGTGGTGGTAGACGGTGTTGGTGAGCGCGGCGTTGGTGGCGGCGTTGGCCATCCGGAAGTCGTAGTCCATCAGCGCGCCGCAGTAGTCGCAGTAGAGGTACGCCGTGACCGACGGCAGTCGCTTCGTGCCACCGCACTGCGGGCAGTCGACCTGCTTCACGAAGTCCGCGCGTGCGGCCACCGACGGCCGCGCCATCGTCGTCGCGATCGTCTCGAGCTGCTGCGCGTACGTCGGCGGAGGTGGTGCCGGCTCGGACTTCCGCTTGAACAAGCTCACCCGATCATCGTCGCGCGAGCGGTCTGTCGGCTACAACTGTCCGAGGTAGAAGGCCATGCCTTGGTCGTCGACGCAGTCCGAGGTGATGCCGTAGGGCATCTGCGCCGGGTCGGTGGCCTGGCCGCCACGTTCGCGGACCCTCGCAACCGCCGCCGCGACGTCGTCGACCCGGTACATCAGCATGACGTTCTGCCGGCCGCTGCCACCCCAGATCCCGCCCTGTGGCGTCGAACCCTCGATCTGCAGGCTGTGCTCGACGTTGCCCGGGTGGAAGCCCCAGCCGAACAGCTCGCCGAAGAACGTCGCGGCGCGCTGCTCGTCGCCCGGGCAGAACGTGAGGTAGGCGACGTCTCCCGGCAGCTCGCCGTTGGGGGTCGTGGCGGACGCGCCGGACTCGTGGACCAGCCCGAACCCGTTGCCCTGGTCGTCCGTGCAGCGCGAGCGGATGCCGTACGGCGTCTCGAACGGGTCGACGGCGGTGCCGCCGAGTGCTCGCACCTTCGCGACGGCTGCCTCGATGTCCGCGACGTGGTGGACGAGGTGGACGCCGGGGTTGGGTACGCCCGGGACGGGCTCGCCGTCCCACACCCCGCCGGGCAACGAGAGGTTCACGACGTTGTCGTAACCGCCGAGCTCCAGTGAGTCGCCGAACCGCCAACCGAGTACGTCGCTGTAGAAGGCGCGCGCCCGTTCCGCGGACGGGACGTGCAGGCTGAAGAACGCGACGTCTCCGTCGGCGGGTCCGCGATGTGCTCGCGCGCGCAAGCGGGATCCAATCTTCGTCGTCATCTCTTCTCCTTCGATGAGAGCGCGTTCGATGCGGGAACGCAGCCGGGAAGCGAACGTCGGATCGGGGTCGAGCGGCACGATCGGGCGGCGGAGGATCTCCAGCGGGTCAGCCATCGTCGCCTCCTCGCAGCTCGTACTCACGTCTGAATGCAGCCCGGGCGCGCGACACCAAGACCTCGGTGGCCTGTCGGGTGCGGCCGAGCTCGGCCGCTACCGCCGGCACCGAGAGATCGTCGAGATAGCGCAGCGTGAGGACGGTCCGATGCGCCGGCGAGAGCGATGCCAGCGTCTGCTGAGCGCGCAACGCGTCGAGCCGGACGTCCCACGGGTCGTCGTCGTGCTCGGCGATGGCGGCGACCGCCGCCAGTCTCGACTCTTCCCGGGAACGTCGCCGCCAGTGGTCGACGAGCTTGTGGCGCGCGATGCCCACCACCCACGGCACGCTGAGCGGCGCGCTTCCCGCACGCACCGCCGCGACCGCGGCGAGGAACGTCTCCGAGGTGAGGTCCTCCGCGACAGAGACCGATCCGCAGCGCGACAGCAGGTAGCCGAACACAGTGGGCAGCGCCTCGTCGTACAGCGCCAGCAACGGCTGCTGCTCGGCGGGCGGGGAAGCAGCACGGCCACTCACATCTCTACTGTCGCGTGCGGCCTCGAAACTCCGACGGTCTGTCGGCGAAAACCTTGGTCAGCCGATGCCCTGAAGCGCGAACGTGCTGCTGTTCGCCGCGGACGGCTCGCCTTCGACGTCGAACAGCGGCAGCCACGGAGAGGCGTTCGCACCGAGGCTGGACGCTGCCGGAGAGGTCCCGACGGTGAACCACTGCGCGGCGTACGGCAGACCGTGGTAGGTGACGATCGTGCCCGTTTGGTAGTGCCGGGCCGGAGACCACTGCGGGTAGCTGCCCGAGACGAGCGTGGTGATCCGCGGTGCATGGTCACTTGGCAGTACCGGTCCGAGCAGCTGCCACGGGTTGGGGTTCGCCCCGGTCTCCGCGAGCGGGTCCGTGGCCGAGTTCTGCCACTTCGCCTCGTAGATGTTGCCGTTGCGCTCCACTCGATAGCCCTGCACGTATGCCGGCCACGCCCGCCACGCGGGGTAGGGGCTGTTCGCCGGGTCCTTCGCGACGATGGGGTCGGCGGCGCCGGCTGTGTCGACGCCCGCCGCGTTCGCTGTCGCGCTGGACGGTGACAGCTTCGCCATCGTCTTGCTGAACTCGCCGACCGAGGTCTGTCGCACCCCACTGCAGGTGTTCGAGTGGACAGCGGCGCCGGTGAACGTCGCGGTCGTGCATGCGGCGTCCCGGTTCAGCGACCAGATCGACATCCGGCCCATCCCATGCTCGGAAGCGAAGCGCGTCAGTGCGGTCGCGTCCTGGGTCGTGAACGTCTCGCCGGGGGTGTCGTTGACGCCGATCATCGCGGTGACGCCGAGATGCCGCCACACCGCAGAGCTGGTCAGTGGTTCGCCCGCCTGCTGGTAGGCGGTCGCGAGCTGCCGGGCGGTGGCGGTGACCGCGTCTTCCGCGTCGGCCAGCATGTCGTCTTGCGGCGTGCCGTAGTCCATCGCCATGACGTTGACGCCGGCGAGGGTCACCCGGTCGCGCAGCATGCGGGCGACCAGCTGGTCGGCGGCGCTTGGCAGGCCGTCCGGCGCGACCGGCAGCGTCACCCACACCTTGAGTGGCGGCTGGTCCGAGGTGGTCGTCTGCTGGAGGTCGACGAGTGCTTGGTCCCTGCGTTCGATCGACGCGACGTCGTAGAGCGCGCTGCCCTCGATGTCGAGGTCGATCGTGTCGAGCTGGTAGCGATCAACGACAGAGCGGTACGCCGTCTCCAGTGAGGTCGCTGACGAGCAGGTGGTGGCGAGCTCGCTGTTGGCCTGCCCGCCGAAGGAGACGATCGGATCGCCGCCCTCGGTACGGTATTCGGCGATCCGCCGGTCGAGCGCCAGTGTCTGCGCGGCGCCGTCCAGCGAGTACGCGCCGCCCCACGACGGCGAGCAACCGTTGTGCTTGTCGGCGACGACGAACCCCAGCACGACATGTGCCGCCGGGTTGACCGCGGGGTCCTGGAACTGCAGGTACGGCGGCAACGTGGTGTCGACGTACGGCGCGAACCAGGCGCGGTCGCTCGCCGCGACGAGGGCGGTGCCACCCGAACTCGCGACGTGCCGGGACAGCGCCCACGCGCCGCCGGCGACCAGTACCCCGAGGGCCGCCACGGCTGACAACACCCGCACGAATGACAGGCGCGGCCCGGGCGGCTGCGCCCGCTCTGCCGCAAGGTCTTCGTCAAGCTCGATCTGCCCGCTACAGACCAGTGCGCTGGGCTGGGACGCCATCGATCTGCTCCCGAGTTGGCTGGCTTGGATGTGTTCGTCTCATGCTCGGCGTTCGGCGCGATTTTGTGTTGACTCGAAAGGGCTGGTCTGACCGCACTATCCGGGTCATCACTTTTGCTCAAAGTCGCCGATTCGACTTCAGGTTTGTCGTCTGCACGCGGATCATCCGAACACGTGCTTCAGCGGCCGAGAGGGTGACAACGCGTGCATCAGGCGGAGATCCAGGCGATCCGGGCGTCACGAGGGTTTCGCCGTCGGCAGGTGGGTTCGGACCGCCGTGGCACGACCCCGTCGCTGCTGCCGCCTCCCGTCAGTGAGCGGCGGCTGACCGCCGGCCGCGCCGCGGTCGTCGTGATCCTGCTGGCCTGGGCAACGTACGGGTACTTCTTCGTGGCGCAGGAGCTCACCGCCGCGATGGCGCCCGCCACGCGCGCGGTGTCGGTGCTGTGCTGGGTGATCGTCACGATGATCACCGCGTCGTCGCTGGCGTACCTGGTGAGCCGACTCGCGTTCTTTGCCCGTAGTCGCGCCCATCGACGGGTGACACGGGTGGAGCTCGATGAGTTCTTCGCGAGCAAGCGGCCCAGCCTCACCGCACTCGTCCCGTCCTACCGGGAGGACCTGCGGGTGGTCCGCAACACGATGTTGTCGGCGGCACTCCAGGAGTTCCCCGACCTGCGGGTGGTGTTGCTTCTCGACGACCCGCCGAACCCAAAAGACGCCAAGGACGCCGCGTCCTTGGCGGCGACGCGCACGCTGATCGGCGAGCTCTCCGACCTGCTCGCCGAGCCGGCCCGTGACTTCGAGGAGGCTCTGCTCGAGCTCGAGCGGGCGGATCATCTCGGCAAGGACGCTCTTGACACCGTCGCGCGGCTCTACGAGCAGGCGACCAGTTGGCTCGCCCGCTTCGCGGTGGACCTCGAGCCTGACGACCACGCCGACGAGTTCTTCGTCGACAGCATCCTGCTGCGCCTCGCCGCCGACTTCCGGCTGACCGGCGCGGCGGTGCGCGCCGCGATTGACGAAGGCCGGACGATCCCGCGGGCGCGGGTACATGCGCTCGTGCGACGCCTCGCCTGGACGTTCCGCGCGGACCTCTCGTGCTTCGAGCGCAAGCAGTACGCCTCGCTGTCTCACGAATCCAACAAGGCGATGAACCTCAACAGCTATCTCGGCCTGATGGGAGGCGCTTACCGCGACCGGGTGACGTCGCTCGGCCGCGTGCTCCAGCGGTGCGGGTCCTCGGACGCCGACCTCGTGATCCCCGATCCCGACTACGTGCTGACCCTCGACGCCGACAGCGTGATCATGCCGGAGTACTGCGCCCGGCTCGTGTACCTGCTCGAGCAAACCGAACACGCCCGCGTCGCCGTCATGCAGACGCCGTACACGGCCTTCCCGGGCGCGGAGACGCGGCTCGAACGGATCGCGGGGGCGACCACCGACCTGCAGTACATCGTCCACCAGGGAATGGCGCGCCACGACGCGGCGTTCTGGGTCGGCGCCAACGCGATCCTGCGCAAGCGGGCGCTCGACGAGATCTGCGAGGTCAGCTACGACGGCGACTTCGAGATCCGCCGCTACGTCCAGGACCACACCGTCATCGAGGACACCGAGTCCAGCATCGACCTGCGAATCCACGGCTGGAACCTGCTCAGCTACCCGGAGCGCCTGGCCTACAGCGCGACGCCGCCGGACTTCGGATCGTTGTGCATCCAGCGCCGCCGCTGGGCCAACGGCGGCTTGCTGATCCTGCATCGGCTGTGGCAGCAGCGCAAGGCAATGCGCATGCGCGGTGAGCGCCTGCGCCTGCGCGAGGTCGTGCTGCGGGCCAACTACATGGCATCGATCGCGTGGTGCTCCATCAGCCTCGTCGTGTTGCTGCTCGTCTATCCGTCGAGCAGCCAGGTGAGTGCGGCGTTGCTCGGCGCCATCGCGTTGCCGTACTTCGTGTGCCAGGCGAGCGACCTCAAGTACTACGGCTACAAGCGGCTCGACGCGCTGCGGGTCTACGCGTTCAACATGCTGCTGTTGCCGGTGAACCTCGCGGGGGTTGCGAACTCGATCGTGCAGGCGGTCACCGGCGAGAAGAGCGCGTTCGGCCGGACGCCGAAGGTGCTGCGTCGCACCGTCCCGCCGTTGACCTTCAGCGTCGCGCCGTACCTCATCCTCGTGATGGCCGGGTTCGAGTTCGCGCGGTACGCCCATCAACGGCTGTGGGTCGCGGCTGGCTACTCGGCCGTCAACACGCTGCTCACCTTCTACGCGTTGTCGGCGTTCATCGGCGTCCGTACGTCGATAGTGGACATCGCGATTCAGCTGAAGGCGCGGTTGTACGCGCCCGCGAAGCAGGCGGCGCAGACCCACCCTGACCCGCTCGGCGTGCTCGAGGCCGCGCCTGCGCTCGACTGGGCCTCGGTGCTCGACATCGGAGCCGGCGACCTGTCCGCGATCCCGGCAGCGCCGACGCCCGTGCCGGCGCCGGCCAAGGCCATGCCCGTCGAGATCCCCAAACAGCGCCGCCGGGCGGCGGCCCGCCTGCTCTCGACGGCGGACTGATCGCGATGCATATCGCTCCGCTTCATCTGCTCCTCGGCTCCGCCGCCTGGCACCGCTATCTCCCATTCGCGGTCGCCGGCCTGCTCGTGTGGGGCATCTGGATCTACCGCGTCGTGTCCTCGACGTTCATGAAGCCGGTCGTCAACGAGTTCCGTACGACGACGTCAGTCGTCGTACCGACCTTCCGCGAGGATCCAGCGGTCATCGAACGCTGTCTCGCCAGCTGGCTCGAACAACGGCCGACCGAGCTGATCGTCGTCCCGGACGTCGCCGACACGGAGGTCATCGAGGTGCTGGAACGCGCAGCAGCACAGCATCCCGAGCTGCAAGTACTGCCCTTCCGTCACGCCGGAAAGCGGTCGGCGCTCGGGCACGGGATGCGCGCGGCGACGGGCGAGATCCTGGTGCTCTGCGACGCCGACACCAGCTGGCTGCCGGGCCTGCTCGACGCCATCCAGATGCCGTTCGCCGATCCGGCGGTCGGTGGCGTGGGAAGCCAGCAGAACGTCTTCGAGCGAACGGGTTCGATCTGGCGCCGGGTCGCCGACTGGCTCATGAACCTGCGCTACTACAACTACGTCCCTGCGATGGCGCGCAAGGGTGCGGTGTCGTGCTTGTCCGGCCGCACCGTCGCCTACCGCACGTCGGTGGTCAAGCCGGTGATCAAGGACATGGAGAACGAGGACTTCCTCGGCCGGCGCTGCATCAGCGGCGACGACGGACGGCTCACCTGGCTCGTGCTCTCGCAGGGATACCGGTGCACGCACCAGCCTTCCGCCCGGGCCGAAAGCGTGTTCCCGGATGACTTGCGGACGTTCCTCAAGCAGCGGGTGCGCTGGAGCCGCAACAGCTACCGGACGTATCTGACCGCGATCTACAACGGCTGGCTCTGGTCGACGCCTCTGGTCACCAGGGTGACGGTCGCTCAGATCATGCTGACTCCGATCACCATCAGCCTGACGATCTACTTCCTGTTCGCGTATCGGCTGGACTTCTCACACCCGACCACGCAGGCGGTCGTCGGTTCGATCGCGTCCCTGCTCGTCGCCCGCGGCATCCGCGGCTCGTCACATCTCATCCGCCATCCCGGCGAGATCTTGCTGTTGCCGCTCGTGACCGTCGTGGCGATCGTGATCGCGCTGCCGGTCAAGGGCTACGCGATGCTCACCATGAACCGGCAAGGGTGGTTGACCCGCGGCGGCACCGCCCCGACGATCCGACCAGCAACGGCCGTCTGATGCGCCGCCCGAGCCGACGCGCGGTCGCGGTGGTCGCGATGTTCCTCGCCGGGTCCGGCGTCGCGGTGGCTGCCGGAGTCATCAGGCCGGGCGTGCCTGCCCCGCCCGAGTCAGGGGTGCCCGGCTCGCCGGCGTCCGTCGCGCAGTGGCCGCTGCCGCCGGACGTCGGCCCGATCGACCTCGCGGCGCAGGAGAACTCGCGGGCGGCGCAGCTCGCGAACCTGGCTGCGCTCCAACTCGCGCGCGCACAGGCGATCGGCGCCACCCCGGCGGCGTACCTGCAACCAGGCGCACCGATTCCCACGGTCGTTCTCGCGCCACGTCGTGCGCCGTACGGCCTGGCGTCCCTTCAGCGGCTGGCGCGCGGGGCGGTCGCGGTTGAGGGCCGCGGCGTCTACCTGGTGCGTGCCAACGTGCTGGTGCAGTCGGGCGCGACGCTGCGGCTGGCGTCGGGACGCGATCCGCTGACGGTCCGGCTGCTGTCCGGCTCCGACGGGTTCGTCAGCGTGATGTCGTTCGGCGGCCGGATCGAGCTGGCCGGGTCGAAACAGGCGCCGGTCACGGTCGAGTCGTGGGATCCACAGGCGAAGACGGTCGACGGCCGGATCGCCGACGGACGCGCCTACGTGCGCGCCGTCGGCGGGTCCCTGTCGGTCAATGACGGACGCTTCGTCTCACTCGGCTTCTCGGCAGGCCCGACGAGTGGCGTGGTCGCCAGTCGCGCCACCTCGCCCAAGCTTGCCGGCCTGCTTCCCGACGTCGACGTGCGCGACTCGGAGTTCGTCGGAGGCGTCGACGGGCTGCTCGTCACGGGAGCGAGCCGGCTCGCGGTGACGGGGTCGACGTTCGGCCACAACCTGCTGTCGGGGCTCGAGCTGCATCAGCCGCCCCTCGACTCGGTGGTGTCGCGGGACTCGGCGCAGCAGAACGGGCTGGACGGGTTCAGCGTCCGCGGGGGATCCGGCAGCATCGCTTTGGACTCGGACACCGCGACCGCCAATCGGCGATACGGATTCACCGTGGACGGTCGGTCGCTTGCCGGCACCGTGGTTGCCGGCGCGCAGCTCACCGCGGCCTCTGCGATCGGCAACGAGGTCGCGGGCGTCGACCTCAACGAGGTCGTCGACTCGTCGGTGCGGTCGAGCACGGTTGCCGATGGTCCGATCGGTGTCATCGTCAGCGGCGCGGCTGAGCACGTCGCGATCGACGCGAACACCATGTCCGGCCTCACGCAACGCGCGGTCTACGTCCGCGACGGTGCCGACGGCGTGAACGTTGCCGACAACCAGATCCGCAAGACCGCAACCGCCGTCCTGGTCCGTGACAGCAGCGTGACCGTGTCGGGCAACGACGTCGCGATCTCGGTGTACGGCGACCGGCTGCGCCACGCCGTCAGCTACACCGGATCGGTCGGCGACAGCGCGGTGTTCGGCAACTCGTTCTCCGGAGCCGGCTGGTCGGCAGTGGCGACGTCCGGTGTCCAGATGGGAACGGTTGCGGTGCGCGACGACGACCTCGCCACGTGGCGTCGGATGCAGGGCGCGCCCACCCACGGCCAACCTGTCCTGACCTGGCCGACCGTCGCGCGCGTGATCATGATCTTCCTGTTCGGTCTGCTGGCCGTGGGCCGCTACCGGCCGGGATCGCCGAAGCTCCCGCTCCAGCGCACGGGTGAGCCGTCACCGGTGGGCGACGTCACGAAGTCACGCGTCGCGTCACGACGATGAGCGTGCTGCGCTGGATTGCGGGCGCGGCGGTCGTCCTCGCGGCGGTGGCGGTTGGGGTGTTGGTCGTGGCGACCGGCGGTGCCCCCCGACACCCCGCGCCGGATAGAGGTTTTCCGACGACGACGACGGCGGCGGCGCCGCCGCGGGTCTCGCCGCCAGCCGGGCTGCCGCCGCTGCGCTGCCCCCATCCGACCGTCGTCGTGCACGACGGTGGTCAGCTGCAGGCCTCACTGTCGGCTGCCGCGCCGGGCGCGGTGATCCGGATGGCGCCAGGCGTCTACCGCGGCGGTTTCGACGCGACCGGATCGGGGACACACCGCCGGCCGATCTGGCTGTGCGGCGGGCCGCGCGCGATCATCGACGTCCTCGGAGCGGGTCCGACCACCTCGTCGGCGGCGGGCACTTACGGGCTTCACCTCGACGGGGCCCGGTGGTGGCGGCTGGTCGGCTTCGCCGTCCGCAACGCGGCAAAGGGCGTCGTACTCGACGGCAGCGATCACGACGTGCTCTACCGGATCACCGTGTACGACATCGGCGACGAGGCGATTCACCTGCGGCGGTTCTCCTCGTGGGACGTAGTCGAAGGCTGCGTCGTTCGGGATACCGGACTGCTGGATCCGACGTACGGCGAAGGTGTCTATGTCGGAACCGCGCACAGCAACTGGGCCTCCGACACGGACGGCAGGGCCGACGCCTCCGACCGCGACTCGGTGCGTTGGTGCGACATCGCGCGGACCACCGCGGAGTCGGTGGACATCAAGGAGGGAACCGCGGACGGGGTCGTCGCGGACAACCGGTTCGACGGCACCGGCATGGCCGCCTCCGCCGCGACATCGTGGGTCAACGTGAAGGGCTCGGACTATTTGATCGAGGACAACGCCGGAGCGGTGAGTCCTGAGGACGGGTTCAGCGCTCATCAGGTCGCGGCCGGGACCGGCACCGGGAACGAGTTCGTCGACAACCGGGTCATGGGCGCAGTGCCGGGATACGGCGTCTTCGTCGATGCGCCCGAAACCGTCGTGGCTTGCTCGACCGGAGGAGCGGGCGCGAAGGGGCTGTCCAACCAGCCGTGCGTCGAGGCGCCACCCTCCCGTTGATCTCGGCCCCTCGACGGGCAGACTCGAGGAATGTCTCAATCCTCCGCGAGCCAGAACAACAAGTGGTGGACCCTCGTCGCCGTCAGCCTCGGCACCTTCATGCTGCTGCTCGACATCACGATCGTGAACGTTGCGCTGCCGAAGATCCAGGACGAGCTGCACTCCAGCTTCTCCGACCTTCAGTGGGTCGTCGATGCCTACGCGCTGACGTTGGCGGCGCTGCTGCTGACCACCGGCGCGCTCGCGGACATGTACGGCCGCAAACGGCTCTACGTGGTCGGCCTCGCGGTGTTCACCGTCGCGTCCGTGCTCTGTGGGGTCGCGCAGGGATCGGTGATGCTCGAGCTCTCGCGAGCGCTGCAAGGCATCGGCGGCGCCACGATGTTCTCCGTGTCGCTGGCGCTGCTCGCCCACGCGTTCCGGGGCAAGGACCGCGGCGTCGCGTTCGGCGTGTGGGGAGCGACGACCGGCTTCGCGGTCGCGGTCGGCCCGGTCCTCGGCGGCGCACTGGTGAGCGGCCTGTCGTGGCGCTACATCTTCTTCGTCAACCTGCCGATCGGCATCGGCGCGCTGGCGCTGACGATCTTCCGCGTCGACGAGTCACGCGACCCGCAGCCGCGCAAGCCCGACTGGTGGGGCTTCATCTTGTTCACCGCCGGGCTGGCCGGGGTGATCTACGCGCTGATCGAGGCCGGTCTCACCAGCTTCGGCTCGACGCGGGTGGTGGCGTGCTTCGCGGCCGGCGGCGTCCTCATCGCTGCCTTCCTCGTCGCCGAGCGATTCGTCGCCCACCCGATGTTCGAGCTGTCACTGTTCCGGTTGCCGACCTTCAGCGGCGGCGCGATCGCCGCCTTCGGGATCTCGGCGAGCATCTTCTCGATGCTGCTCTACATCACCCTCTACCTGCAGGACCTGCTGCAGTACAGCGCGTTGCAGACGGGCGTGCGGCTGGTGATTCTCTCGGGCGGGATCCTGGTCGTCGCGACGATCGCCGGCCGGGTGTCCTCGCACGTGCCGGTGCGACTGCTGATCGGACCCGGTCTGCTCATCGTGGGTGTGTCGATGCTGCTGATGCGCGGGCTGTCCGCCGGTTCGTCGTGGACCCATCTGATCCCGGGGATGATCGTTGGCGGGGTCGGGGTCGGCATGATCAACCCGCCGTTGGCCTCGACCGCGGTGGGCGTCGTCCAGCCGCAGCGGGCAGGCATGGCCTCGGGGATCAACTCGACGTTCCGCCAGGTCGGCATCGCGACCGGCATCGCGCTGCTCGGCACGCTGTTTTCGAAGAAGGCGGGCAGCGATGTCACCAAGCAGCTCGCGCACACCCCGCTCGCCGGCAAGGCGAAAGCGCTGTCCGGCGCGTTGCAGAACGGCGAAGCGACCTCCTATCTGAAGCACCTCCCGCCGCAACAGGTGCAGCTCGCCGCGCACGCGGCCCGAGCGAGCTTCACGGCGGCGTTGAACGAGATCCTGCTGGTCGCGGCGATCATCGCGTTCGTGGCCGGCGCGCTCGCCCTTGCCCTGATCCGCGCCAAGGACTTCGTGCAGCACGAGGCGGTCGGCGGCGCCGGCTGACCTCAGCTGCCGGTGATGCTGGGCCGGCCGGTCTCGAGGTGGCCGACGTAACGGCGTGACCACGAATCGTCTCCGGTGATCGTGACGGTCACGTCGTACCACCCGTGGCTGGCCGCCACCGGGTCCAGCAAGTGGTGTCGCTCGCTGCCCGCCGGCACCCTCACGCGGGCGGTGTGCGGGCGGCCGTAGTGCTCGCTGCGGATCGAGAACGTCACGGGGTGCTTGCCGGCGTTGCGCAGGTGCAGGTCGAGGACCGGGTCGTGGTGAAGGCCGCGCGGGTAGTACTCGGCGCTCACCTGCGAGGTGGCGTCGCCGGTCAACGCGTTGCCGGTGAAGTGGCGAAGGAACCGGTTGGGCCCGATCACCGTCACGTCGTAGCGCCCGGGGAGTGCGATGCCGAACAGCTCGACGTCGGCAGTGACGGCTTGCTTCGCACTGTCGCGCACCGGGTCGACGGTGTGCTGGCTGGGCGCGTTGCGCGGATAGTCGCCGTACGACGGGTTCAGCGAGGCGTTGTTGTAGACCGCGAAGTGGCTGGCCTTCGCGACGTGCGGCCCGTTGTTGCTGAACGAGATCGTCACGGTTGTGGTCGCCAGACCGAGGCGCACGCCGACGAGGTTCGCGTTGGGTTGGTAGGGCAGCGGCCGGGCCGGTCGGGTGCCCGGCTCCTGCCTCGGCATCCGGTTGCTCACCACGGGCGGGCTGTAGCCGTCGCCCGGCGGGTCGCCGGTCACCGACGTCGCGGGAAGGCGGGGGAGTCCGTAGACCGGTGCGTCGAAGTCGAACGCGCGGGTCAGGTCGCCGCAGACCTTGCGTCGCCAGGCGCTGATGTTGGGGCAGATCGCCGGCTTGCCGAGCGCGGACGTCCACTTCTCCAGGAACTGGAGCACCGAGGTGTGGTCGCAGACTTCCGAGGTCACCCAGCCGCCACGGGTCCACGGCGAGACCAGGATGAGCGGCACCCGGAAGCCGAGGCCCACCGGGACCGCGTTGGTATTGCCGCCGAAGAGGATCCCGTAGCCGCCGCTGCCGAGCAACTCGTCGTACCACTCGTCGGTCGTGTCGGGAGGTGCGACCGGCGGCGGCACGTGGTCGAACTGGCCGTCGTTCTCGTCGTAGTTGATGATGACCAGGGTCGAGTCGAAGACGTCCGGGTCGGCGTTGAGCGCTTCGAGCACGCCGTTGACGAAGTAGGCGCCGTCGTTCGGTGCGCCGTCCGGATGCTCGGAGAACGCCTGGTTGGTCACCACCCACGACACCCGGGGCAGGGTCCCGGCCTTGACGTCGGCGCGGATGGCGTTGGCCAGGTTGTCGGCGTTGGCGCTGATGCCGGTCACCGGCTCCGCGACGCGCGCGACCCCGCCCTCGTAGTACGGGTTGCCGGGCGCGGCCTTGCCGCCCTGGTCGGGGTCGAGCTCGGCGAAGGTCTTGAAGTACTGCAGCCCGGCGTCGCCGTAGTTGTCGATGCACTGGTAGAGCCGCCAGCTGACGCCGGCCTTCTGCAGCGTCTCCGCGTAGGACTCCCACGGCAGGAAGCGGCCGAGCTCGTCGGCTCCCTCGTAGGCGGTGTACCCGCTGTGCTTCTGCGCGGCGTCGACCGTGCCGCCCCACAGATACGTGCGGTTCGGTCCGGTCGAGCTCAGCACCGAGCAGTGGTAGGCGTCACCGACCGTGTAGAGGTCGGCGAGCGCGTAGTGGAACGGGATGTCGCTGCGGTCCAGGTAGCCCAGTGTCGTGAGGCCGAGCTTCGCCTCGACCCATCCGTTCATCAGCCCGCCGGCCCAGGCGCCGTGCTGGTCGTCCCAGCTGTGCGACGTGCCGCCGTACCCCTGGGCACCTCGCTTGCCCGACGACGGCCGGTTGTAGCCCGGGTACTCCTCTGCCGGGGCCTCACTGAGGTGCCACGGGTACTGGGTCAGCACCGTCGGCAGGCCTTGCACGCCGATCGGCTGCTGGAACACCGAATACCCGCCGGGCAGGGTGATCGTCGAGCGGTCGCCGAAGCCGCGCACTCCGCGCAGCGTCCCGAAGTAGTGGTCGAAGCTGCGGTTCTCCTGCATCAGGATCACGACGTGCTCGATGTCGCGCAGGTCGCCGTACCGGCGGCGTCGGTTGTGCTGCCTCGGGGTCGCAGCGGACGCCGAGCCGGCTCCAACGACAGCCGCGCCGGCGGTCGCCGCACTCGCGGCCAGGAAGCGCCGCCGCGACAGGCCTGGCACGGTGAAACCCCCACGTCTCGGTACGGCGGACGGTGGTGAGTATCCAGGCGACGACCGCGACTCACCTGACGCCGGGCTGACGATCAGTCAACCGGTATTCAAACAGGCGGCATCGGCGTGATGCTGTCAGGTTCCCGACAGATGAGCGTGCACGCCGTTGGCGGCGGCGAACCGGGGGCATTAGGTTGCCGAGCACCTCGGCCGGTAGGGCCACAGACATCAGGGGGTTGGGCAATGCGGAATGGATCTGTACTGCGGTCGCGGGTGGCCGCTGTCGCTGCGGGGACCGTCATCCTCGCCAGCGTCGGGGGCGTTGCGGCTGCGGCGTCGGGCGGTTTCAGCGCATCACAACGCGCGACGATCACTCACCTGATCAAGCGGTATCTCACCAATCACCCGGCTCCCGCGGGGCCGCAGGGCCCGGCAGGTCCGGCAGGTCCGGCAGGACCGGCAGGTCCCGCAGGACCGGCAGGACCGCAGGGCCCCGCTGGCACTGCCGGGACCGGTGGCACGAGCGGCGCCTCAGGCACGACCGTCACTGCCGCGACCGGCGACGCCTCGATCGGAGTCAACCTTGCGCTCACTCCGGTCGGCACCAACGTCGTGGTCGGTGGCATCGAGACCATGGGCGGTGTGGCCCCGCAGACGGCCTCGGGTGACGTGGTGGTGCCGGCTGGCGGCGCGACGCTCCTGATCAGCGGCACGATCGACATCAGCGGCAACGGTGCGGCGGCGAGCGGGTCCTGCTCGGTGTACGTCGGCGCGCCCGGCTCCAACCTCGCCAGCTCGAAGCAGGCCAGTCAGTCCGTGTACTGGAACATCGGTACGTCGGGTGACATCGAGGTGCCGATCACGGCGAGTGCGACTGAGGCTGCCGGCAGCTACAACGTGCTGATGGCCTGCTCCGCTGAGCATGCCGGCGCGCTCGCAGTCCAGGCGCCGACGGTGGACAACACGCACGTCAACGTGATCGCGGTCGCCAGCTAGTCGATCAGCGAAAAAGGAGCGTGCCGACGAAAGTCGGCACGCTCCTTTCGCTTTCCGGCGCGGATCAGGTGGTGAAATCGGGCATCACGTCGCGGGCGAACGCCTCGACGTTCGCCTCGCCGTCACCGGGCCAGCCACACACCAGGTAGCCGTAGCCGGCGTCACGCCACTTGCCGGCGTGCTTGCGGGCGGTCTCGAGGTCGTCGAGGGACAGGGAGCCGGCGCGCGTGATCGATGCCGGGTCGCGGCCGGCCTGCTCGGCGAGCTTCGTGAGGTGGGTGTTGGCCTCCTCCATCGACTTCGGCGAGCCGAACGAGTGCCAGACGTCGGCGTACTTCGCCGCGAGCGGGATCGTGCGCTTCATCCCCGATCCGCCGATCCAGATCGGCGGGTGCGGTCGCTGCACGGGCAGCGGGCGCAGGTAGGCCTGGTTCAGCGAGACCTGGTGCCCCGCGTAGTCGACGACCTCACCGGTGTAGAGGCGCGTCACGATCTCCAGAGCGTCTTCCAGGAGGTCGAAGCGCTCGCCGAGCGGCGGGAACGGGATGCCGAGCTCGGTGTGCTCTTTGTCGTACCACGCGGCGCCGAGCGAGAGCTCGAGGCGGCCGTGCGAGGCGTGGTCGATCGTCAGCGCCTGCGCCGCGAGCACCGACGGGTGGCGATAGGTCACCCCGGTGACCAGCAGGCCCAGCCGGATCTTCGACGTGACGCCGGCGAGTGCCGCCAGCGTCGTCATTCCTTCGAAGGTCTCGCCGGGCCCGTCGCCGTACATCGGCTGGAAGTGGTCGAAGCCCCACACCCCGTCGAAGCCGAGGTCCTCGGCGAGCTTCACCCGCCGTACCAGCTCGTCCCAGGAGATCCGCTGCTGCGCTACGTCAAGTCCGAATCGCACCTGCTCAACCTAATCGGAGTTGATCAGGCGGCGAGGGCGGGCTCCGGCTCGACGGCGACGGCAGGCGCCCGCTCGCCGAAGAAGTCGTTGGGCAGCGCGAGCCGGAACACCGTCGCCCAGGCGGAGAACAGCTGGCGCGGGAACGGTCCGGTGACGTAGCTCAGGCCGTACCGCTCGAAGACCTCCCGCACCTTCGGAGCGATCTCCTGGTAGCGGTTGCTCGGCAGGTCCGGGAAGAGGTGGTGCTCGATCTGGAACGACAGGTTGCCCGTCATCAGGTGCAACGCCGGCCCGCCGCTGATGTTGCCGGCGCCGAGCATCTGGCGCAGGTACCACTCGCCACGCGTCTCGTCGGCGATCGAGTCGCGGGTGAAGGTCTCGACGCCTTTGGGGAAGTGGCCGCACATGATCACCGAGTGCGACCAGAGGTTGCGCACCAGGTTCGCGGTCGCGTTGGCGGTCAGCGTCGTCAGCGCCGACGGTCCCGACAGCAACGGGTGGAGCAGGTAGTCGCGGGTCGCCTGCTTGCGGATCTTGCGAAGGGCGCCCTTCGCCTTCGCCTTGAACTCCTTCTTGTCCGCGCGGCCCTTGATGACCTTGCCGATCTCCAGGTCGTAGGCGGCGATGCCGTACTCGAACAGACAGGCGTTGACGAAGTTGAACAACGGCTGGCCGAGATAGAACTTCGACCAGCGCTGGTCCTCGTCGACGCGCATGATGCCGTAGCCGAGGTCATTGTCCTTGCCGAGCACGTTCGTGTACTTGTGGTGGATCTGGTTGTGCGAGTGCTTCCAGGCTTCCGACGGCGTCGCGTTGTCCCATTCCCAGGTGGAGGAGTGGATCGCCGGGTCGCGCATCCAGTCCCACTGGCCGTGCATGACGTTGTGGCCGATCTCCATGTTCTCGAGGATCTTCGCGATCGACAGGCCGATCGTGCCGGCCAGCCAGGCGGGTGGGAACAGGGACACGAGCAGCACGATCCGGCTGGCGAGCTCGAGGCGCCGCTGCGTCTCGATGACCTTGCGGATGTAGGCCGCATCGCGCTCGCCACGGCTGCCGATGATCTGCTCGCGGATCGCGTCGAGCTCACGGCCGAGTGCCTCGATGTCCTCGGCGCTCAGGTGTGCGATCGGGTTGTCGGTGCGGTGCTGGATGGCGGTCATGCCAACGTCTCCTCGGGAGCGCGGGTCAAAGGTCGATGCGGCAGGCGCCGGCCGCCGCGGAGATGCAGGTCTGGATCTTGATCCCGTCGCCGTCGGCGGCGGTGGTGAGCTCGCCGGTACGCAGGTCGCGGACCGCGCCTTCGCGCAGCGGTACGACGCAGCCGAAGCAGATGCCCATCCGGCAGCCCGACGGCATCAGCACGCCGGCCGCTTCGCCGGCGGTGAGGATCGGGGTGGCGCCGTCGCAGTCGACGCTGACCTCGCTCGCGGTGAACGCGACGGCGCCGCCCTCGCCGGGGACGACGATCGTCGGGCGGAACCGTTCGGTGTGCATGCGGTCGGCGATACCGTGCCCGGCCCAGAACGCCTCCGCGGCGTCGAGCAGCCCGGTGGGGCCGCACACCCAGGTCTCCCGCTCGGCGAAGTCCGGCACGAGCTCGGCGATCTGGTCGATCCGCAACATGCCGTGGACGTCGTCGTGCCGTTCGACCAGGCGCAGCCTGCCGCTTGCCGCGAGCTGGCGCAGCTCGGCGCCGTAGATGACGTCGGACGCGGTCGGCGCGCAGTGCACCATGACCGCGTCGGTGAGGTCGTCCAGACCATCGCGCAGCATGCCCATGACCGGCGTGATGCCGCTGCCGGCCGTGACAAACAACGCCTTCGCCGGGCGCCGGCTGGGCAGCGTGAAGTCGCCGGTCGCCTGGTCGAGGGTGACGAGCAGGCCCGGGCGGGCGCGTCGTACCAGGTGGGTGCTCACCACGCCGTCCTCGATCGCCTTGACCGTGATCGTCAGCCGGCCGTCGCGGCGGGGCGGTTCGGTCAGCGAGTACGCCCGCCACTGACGGACCCCGTCGACGTCGACGCCGATGCGGATGTACTGGCCCGCGACGTGGCCGCGCCAGCCGTGTCCGGGCTGGAGCACGAGGGTCACCGCGTCGCGGGTCTCCGGGCGGACTTCGACGACCCGCGCTCGCAGCGTCGCCGGCGACGACAGTGGGCTGAACAGGTCGACGTAGTCCGCCGGGACCAGTGGCGTCGTGAGCAGGCGTGCCAGCCGACCGACGCCTCCCTGGAGCCTGGTGCGCTGCGCGCTCACTGACTCGAGGACCGTCATGTTCCCCAGCGTGACGCGCGGTGGTGGACAATGTCTTGCGCGAACAGGGTGGCATGACGGCGATGATTTGTTCGGAGATGATAGAACCGTGCCCGCACCTCCCGACGAACCACTCAGGCTCGAGCTCGCCCCGGAGATCGTCGCCGGCCTGCACGCCCAGCTGCCGACGGTGGCCGCGCGCACCTGGGAGGCGATCGTCGCCGAGGTCGCGGAGTACGCCGAGCCGCAGCGCGGCGAGATCGGCGCCAACATCACCCGGGCGGTGGAGCTCGCCCTGGGCACGTTCCTGCGGCTCGTCGAGAGCGGCGCCGGTCTCGAGGCGGGCGGCCCGATCAGTGCGGCGCTCGAAGGCGCCTACGCGCTGGGCCGCGGCGAGGCGCGGTCGGGCCGCACGATGAACGCGCTGCTCGCCGCCTACCGGGTCGGGGCGCGCGTCGCCTGGCGGGAGTGGGGAGCGCTCGCCGTCGTCGACGGCGTACCGCCGGTCACGGTCGTGCAGTTCGCGGAGCTGGTGTTCGCCTACATCGACCAGCTGTCGGCGGCCAGCATCTCGGGCCACAACGACGAGCTCGCGACCAGCGGCCGGGTGCGCGTTCAGTACCTGGAGCGGCTCGGCCGCGCGCTCATCGGCGACGTCGGTGCTGAGGAGCTCGCGGAGCGAGCCGCCCGGGCGGACTGGCAGCCGCCGGCGACGTTGACGGCGGTGCTCGTGCCGTCTGCGCATGCCGGCGGTGTGGCCGGTCTGCTTGACGGGCGAACCCTCGTGCTCTCCGCCGACGTGGCGGGTCTCGAGCTGCCGGAGGACGTGACGACGTTGCTGGTGCCCGACGTCACGACGAGCCGGGCGTCGTTGTTCCAGCTGCTGCGCAACCGCCCGGCCGTCGTCGGACCCACGCGGCCGTGGGTCGACGCCGCGACTTCGTTCCGCCGGGCAGCGAAGGTGTGGAGCCTGGTCGAGCTACATCAGTCGCCGGTCGACACCGAGCAGCATCTGACCCGGCTCGTGCTCGACGCCGACCGTCAGGCGACGAGTGACCTGCGGGAGCGGATGCTGGCGCCGCTCGCGGGGCTGCCGGCGGCAAGCCGCGCCAAGCTCGCCGAGACGTTGCGGTCGTGGCTACTGCACCAGGGCCGTCGTGACGACGTCGCGGCCGAGCTGTTCATCCACCCGCAGACGGTGCGGTATCGGATGAGCCAGCTGCGAGCGGCGTACGGCGACCGGCTGCAGGATCCGCGCGAGGTCTTCGACCTCATCGTCGCGCTGGGTCCACCGGACGGGCACAGCTTGTACCAATCGGTCCAATAGGATCGCCGGATGGACTTCTCGCTGACGCCGACGGAGCGAGACCTGGTCGAGCTGTGCCGTGACTTCGCGAAGAAGGAGATCGCGCCGCGGGCACCCGCCGCCTGGAACGAAGCACGCTGCCCGACCGACCTGTTGCGCGAGATGGGGGAGCTCGGGCTGCTCGGGATGCTCGTCCCGGAGCTGTGGGGCGGCATCGGCATCTCGACCGTCGGGTTCGTCGCCGCGATCGAGCAGATCGGCCAAGCCGACCAGTCCGTGGCGGCGGCGCTGCAGGCGCACCTGACGATCGGGTCGCTGCCGTTGCTGCTGTTCGGCAACGACGCCCAGCGGGAGCGGTGGCTGCGGCCACTCGCCGAGGGACGCGCGCTGGGCGCGTTCGGGCTGACCGAGCCAGGCGCCGGGTCGGACGCGCGCGGGATCGCCACGCAGGCGGTCCCCGACGGCGACGGTTGGCGCATCAGCGGCCAGAAGACGTTCATCTCCAACGCGGGGACGGACATGTCCTTCGGGGTGACGTTGCTCGCCCGCACTCCCGCGGCGGCCGGCAAGCGTGACCAGGGCTACGCGACGTTCGTCGTCGAGAAGGATGCCCCGGGCTTCACGATGGGCCCGAAGATGCCCGGCATCGGCTGGCGCGGCCTGGACACCCGCCAGCTCTACTTCGACAACGTGTGGGTGCCGGGCGACCAGCTCGTGGGTGACCCGGACCTCGGGCTCGGGCAGTTCCTCGCCGCCCTCGAGGTCGGCCGGATCTCGATCGCCGCCCTTTCGCTGAGCCTCACCCAGGCGGTCCTCGACCTCGCGACGGACTACGCCAGGCAGCGCGTGCAGTTCGGCCAGCCGATCGGGAAGTTCCAGGCGGTCCAGTTCAAGCTCGCCGACATCGCCACCGAGCTCGAGGCGGCACGGTGGCTGACCTACCGGGCGGCGTACCTGCGTGACGCCGGCGAGCCGTTCCTCAAGGAGGCCTCCATGGCGAAGCTCAAGGCGAGCCGGCTGGCGATGTCCGCGGCGTCGGAGGCGGTGCAGATCCACGGTGGCACCGGCTACATGCTCGACACCCCGGTCGCCCGGTTCTACTGCGACGCCAAGGTGCTCGAGATCGGCGAAGGCACCAACGAGATCCAGCACGTGGTGATCGCCCGCAACCTCGGGCTCTGACGGGCGCCCGCGCAGCGGTCAGAAGGCGGCGAGGCGGCGCAGCGCGTCGGCGATGTCGGTGCGGTCGGGCAGCCACGCCTTCTCGAGGGCCGGGGCGTAGGGCGGGGGCGTCGGCGCGGCACCGATCCGTTCGATCGGCGCGTCGAGGTGGTCGAGGGCGTCCCGGGCGACGGTGGCCGCGATCTCGGCGCCGATGCCGAACGGTACGACGGCCTCGTGGGCGATCAGCAGCCGGTTGGTCTTGCGTACCGACTCGAGAACGGTCGCCATGTCCAGCGGCGCGACGGTACGCAGGTCGATGACCTCGACCGACACGCCGTCGGGCGCGACCGCATCGGCGGCGGCAACCGCCTCGTGCACCATCCGCGAGACCGACACGACGGTGACGTCGGTGCCCGGCCGTACGACGGCGGCCTTGCCGAGCGGCAGCACGTGCTCGGGTGACGGTTGGGGACCCTTCATGCCGTAGAGCAAGCGGTTCTCGATGAACACGACGGGGTTCGGGTCCTGAATCGCCGCTCGCAACAACCCGTAGGTGTCGGCCGGGGTCGACGGCATCACCACGGTGAGCCCCGGGATGTGGGCGAGCAACGCCTCCAGGCTCTGCGAGTGCTGGCTGCCCGACGACCGCCCCGCGCCGAACTGGGTGCGCACGGTCAGCGCCATCTCGGCCGCGCCCCCGGTCATGAACGGCAGCTTCGCCGCCTGGTTGAGCAGCTGGTCCAGGCACACGCCGAGGAAGTCCAGGTACATCAGCTCGACGACCGGACGCAGACCGGCCATCGCCGCGCCGACGCCGAGGCCCATGATCGCGGTCTCGGAGATCGGGGTGTCGCGGACCCGGTCGCCGAAACGCTCGCGCAGGCCACGCGTGAGACCGAACACGTTGCCGCCGTCGCCGACGTCGATGCCCGCGACGAACACCCGCTCGTCGGTCTCCAGCTCGATCTCCAACGCGGTGCGGACCGCGTCCATCGCCCGGAACACCGGGGCGTCCACGGCGGGCGGCGGCGGCTCGGGTCGCTCACGTCGGTCGACGACGACGTAGTCGTGCAGCGCCGCGACGTCGGGTTCGGCGAGCGCGCGGGCGGCGGCGACCGCCGCGTCGAGGTCGTCGCTGACCGCGTCCTCGACGGCCGCGAGCTCGTCCTCGGCGGCGCCGGCCGCGAGCAGGCGGGTGCGGTGCAACGCGATCGGGTCGTAGGCGGCGAGACCGTCGAGCTCTTCCTGCGACCGGTAGCGCTGCGGGTCGCCTTCGTAGTGGCCGTGCCAGCGGTACGTCGTGGCCTCGAGGACGGTGGGCCCTTCGCCGGCGCGCGCCCGTGCGACGACACCGGTCATCGCCTCGGCGACTGCCACCACGTCCGTGCCGTCGACGCCGACGTAGCCGATGCCGTATCCGGCGGCCCGCTGCTCGAAGGTCGCCACGTGCTGGTTCGCGGCGGGGGAGAACTCGGCGTACCCGTTGTTCTCACAGCAGAACACGACCGGCAGCCGCCAGACCGCCGCGAGGTTGACCGCCTCGTGGAAGGCGCCCTGCGCGACCGCGCCGTCACCGAAGAATGCCACCGCGACCGCGCCGTTGCCGCGCAGCTGCGCCGCGAGTGCGGCCCCGCCGGCGATCGGCAGGCCGGCGGCGACGATCCCGTTGGCGCCGAAGATGCCGCGCCGCGGGTCGGCGATGTGCATCGACCCGCCGCGGCCGCGGTTGGTGCCGGCGTCCTTGGCCATCAGCTCGGCGAACATGCCGAGCGGATCCAGGCCCTTGGCCAGGCAGTGGCCGTGGCCACGGTGGGTGGAGGTGATGACGTCGTCGTCGCGCAGCGGCCAGCACGCGCCGACCGCCGACCCCTCCTGGCCGATCGACAGGTGCACGAACCCCGGCACCTCGCCGTCGCGGTAGAGCGCGGCGACGCGCTGCTCGAAGCCGCGGATGACCAGCATCCGGCGGTACATCTCGACCTGCTCTGCGATCTCCACGGCGGGCGTTAGTGTACTGATCGGTACAACGACGAAAGGGCCGCTTTGACCGATCGACGAGTGGTCGTGATCACCGGCGCCGGCGGCACCCTCGGCGCCGCCCTGTCGGCGCGGTTCGCCGGCGAGGCGGACACGGACCTGGTGCTCAGTGACGTCAGTGAGGCCTCGCTCGCCGCGACGATCGACGGACTGCCGCCACAGCGGGGCGAGGTCGAGACGGTGCTCGCGGACGTGAGCGAGATCGCGCAGGTCGAGGCGGTCGCCGGCCGCGCCGTCGAGCGGTTCGGGCGCATCGACGTGCTGGTCAGCAACGCCGGTGTGCTCTCACCGAACGGCCGGATCCACAACCTGTCGACCAAGGACTGGGAGCGCGCGTTCCGCGTGAACGTGCTCGGCGCGGTCAACGGGATCCGTGCGGTGATCCCGACGATGCGACACCAGGCGTCGGGCTCGATCGTGCTGACCGCCTCGGTGTCGGGGCTGACCGCGTGGTCGCACGCGGCGCCGTACTGCGCCACGAAGGCGGCCGTCATCTCCCTCGCGAAGGTCGCGGCGGTCGAGTACGCCCGCGACGGCATCCGGGTCAACTGCGTCTGCCCGGGCACGTTCCTGTCCGGCATCCACGACGGGTTGCCGCAGCAGGCCATCGACACCATCGCCGGCAAGCACCCGCTCGGTCTCGGCGCCGCCGAGGACCTGGTGGCGGCGTACTCCTACCTCGCGAGCGACGCCGCACGCTGGACCACCGGGTCGGCGCTCGTGGTCGACGGAGGCTATTCGGCGCCATGACGATGGAGCCAGATCTCAGCTGGTGCGCGGTGCTCGAACATCACGCCGTGCGTTCCCCGGACCGAGTCGCGACGGTCTTCGAAGGGCGATCCACGACGTACGCCGAGCTCGCCTCCCGGGTCGCGGCGCTCGCGGCCGGCCTCGCCGAGCGGGGCATCGCCGCGGGCGACGTCGTGGCGCTGCTGTCCTACAACTGCGACGAGTTCCTCGAGGCGCTGTTCGCGGCCAACTACCTGGGCGCGATCGCGATGCCGATCAACTGGCGGCTCGCGGCGGCGGAGGTCCGTTACATCCTCGACCACTCCGGCGCGAAGGCGATCGTGTGTGACGAGGCGTTGACGGCACTGGCCGACGAGGCCGCCGACGGTCTCGCGACCGGTCTGCTGAAGGTCTGTGTGCCCGATCCGGGGCCGGCCGGCTGGACTCCGCTCGCGACGCTGCGTGACGGCGCAGCGCCGCTTGCCCGGGTGCCGGTCTGCGGGGATGACGTGCACCGGCTGATGTACACGTCCGGCACGACCGGTCGGCCGAAAGGCGTGATGCTCACCCACGCCAACCTGGCGTGGAAGAACCTCGCGCACCTCGTCGAGTTCGGCTTCACCAGCGCCGACATCGGCCTCGCCTGCGGGCCGCTTTACCACGTGGGCGCGCTCGACCTGACGACGACGACCCTCGTCGCGGCCGGCGCGACCACGATCATCCACCGGACGTTCGACGCGGCCGCGGTGGTCGAGGAGATCGAGCGGTCGCGGGTGACAACGGTGTGGCTGGCGCCGGCGATGGTCAACGCGATCATGGCGCTGCCCGGCATCGAGCGCCGCGACCTGTCCTCGGTGCGCGTCGTCATCAACGGCGGGGAGAAGATGCCGATCCCACTGATCGAGCGGATCCAGTCGGTGTTCTCCTCGGCGTGGTTCGCCGACGCGTACGGCATGACCGAGACGGTGTCCGGTGACACGTTCCTCGACCGCGACAGCATCATCACCAAGCTGGGCAGCGTCGGCCGGCCGTGCCTGCACCTCGAGCTCGACCTCTGGGACGAGTCGGGCAGGAGCGTGGCGCCCGGCGAGCGCGGCGAGATCGTGATGCGCGGTCCCAAGGTCTTCAAGGG
>DASZRO010000098.1 GCA_035550055.1 Mycobacteriales bacterium
GCAAGGTGCTCATCCCGACCAACCAGCACGTCAAGGTGCTCAACGCCGCGCGGCTCGCCGCAGACGCCGAGGGCGTGCCGACGCTCGTCGTTGCCCGCACCGACGCGCAGGCCGCGACGCTGCTCACCAGCGACGTCGACGAGCGTGACGCGCAGTACGTCGTCGGCGAGCGCACCGCGGAGGGCTTCTACCGGGTGAGTGGTGGCATCGACCCCTGCATCACGCGCGGCCTGGCCTACGCGCCGTACGCCGATCTGCTCTGGATGGAGACGTCCACGCCGGATCTCGAGCTCGCGCGGCAGTACGCCGAGGCGATCAAGAAGGAGTTCCCGGACCAGCTGCTCGCCTACAACTGCTCGCCGTCGTTCAACTGGAAGCAGCACCTCGACGACGACACGATCGCGAAGTTCCAGCGCGAGCTCGGCGCGATGGGCTACAAGTTCCAGTTCATCACCCTGGCCGGGTTCCACGCGCTGAACTACTCGATGTACGAGCTCGCCAAGGGCTACTCCAGCCGCGACATGTCGGCCTACGTCGAGCTCCAGGAGAAGGAGTTCGCGGCCGAGGCCGACGGCTACACCGCCACCAAGCACCAGCGCGAGGTCGGCGCCGGCTACTTCGACCTGGTCGCCACCGCGATCGACCCCGAGGCGGAGACGCTCGCGCTGAAGGGCTCCACCGAGGAAGAGCAGTTCCACTGAGTCGCTGAAGGGCAACCAACGACAGGGCTTCGGCCCGCGGATCAAGGGAGGGTCTGATGCATCGCTGCAACGGCCGGCTCTTCGACGGAAGCGCCTGCAACAACATGCTGCTCGAGTGCTCGGGCTGCCACTCGGTGGGCTGTCAGGGCGACGGCTGCGACTCGCAGCTGTTCATGACCAGCTCGGCCTGCGACTGCGGGGCCTCGCTGATCACCCCGCAGCTCGTGGCAGCCGCGGCGGCCTCAGCGGCCTGAGCCGAGCGGAGCGCATCGCACATGCGCATCGGTGAGAAACCCCCGGCTTCGCCGGGGGTTTCTCGCTTGCTAGAGTTCGCAGTCGAAGCACGGACACCCGCGTGCCGTGACGCGATATCCCTCGATGACCTACCGCAGGAGGTCGGCCGCCGGCCATGAACATCGTCGTGTGCGTGAAGCAGGTGCCCGACACCTACGAGGAAAAGAAGCTCAGCGACGCTGACAAGACCCTCGACCGTGAAGGCGTCGAAGGTGTCATGAACGAGCTCGACGAGTACGCCGTCGAAGAGGCGCTGCGGCTCAAGGAGGCTCACGGCGGCGAGGTCACCATCCTGACGATGGGCCCGGAGAAGGCGGTCGAGACGATCCGCAAGGCGCTGTCGATGGGCGCCGACTCCGCCGTACACGTCGTCGACTCCGCGCTGCACGGCTCGGACGCGCTCGCCACGTCCTACGCCCTTGCCAAGGCGCTCGGCACCATCGAGCACGACCTGGTCATCCTCGGGGTCGAGTCGACCGACGCACGCATGAGCGTCATCCCGGCGATGCTCGCCGAGCGCACCGGAGCCGCACAGCTGTCGTTCGCGCGCAGGGTCGAGGTCAACGGCTCGACGGTGAAGATCGAGCGGCAGACCGACACCGGCTACGACGTCGTCGAGGCGCAGACGCCCGCGATCGTGTCCGTCGTCGAGAAGATCAACGAGCCGCGCTACCCCTCGTTCAAGGGGATCATGGCCGCCAAGAAGAAGCCGCTGACCACCCTGACGCTCGCCGACGCCGGCATCGAGGCGGACAAGGTCGGACTCGCCGGCTCCGGCACCTCCGTCGCCGAGTTCGCCGCGCGTCCGCCGAAGGCGGCCGGCCAGATCGTCAAGGACGAAGGCGACGGCGGCACCAAGCTGGCCGAGTTCCTCGCGTCGCAGAAGATCATCTGAGAACCGGGACAACGGGAGAGGTATTTAGACATGGCTGAGGTCCTGGTTCTCGTCGAGCACTTCGAAGGCACCCCCAAGAAGGTGACGCTCGAGCTGCTGACCCTCGCACGGTCGCTCGGCGAGCCGTCCGCGGTGTACGTCGGGAGCGGCTACGACAACGCGAAGTCGGTGCTCGCCGAGTACGGCGCGCAGAAGGTGTACGTCGCGGGCGACGCCGAGCTCGACGGCTACATCGTCGCGCCGAAGGCCGAGGTGCTCGCGCAGATCGTCGGCAGCGCTTCCCCCGCCGCGGTGCTGATCCCGTCCTCGCCCGAGGGCAAGGAGATCGCGGCACGCCTGGCGGTCAAGCTGGACTCCGGCGTGATCACCGACGCGGTCGGCCTGTCGAGTGACCTCGTCGCCGACCAGTCGATCTTCGGTGGCGCCTACACGGTCAAGTCCAAGGTGGCGAAGGGTACGCCGGTCATCACGGTGCGCCCGAACTCCACTGCGCCCGAGCCGGCGCCGGCCTCGCCGAGCGAGGAGCAGGTGTCGGTGTCGTTGTCCGACGCCGCGAAGAAGGCCAAGGTCCTCGAGCGGGTCAGCGAGAAGAAGGGTGGTCGCCCCGAGCTGACCGAGGCGGCGATCGTCGTCTCCGGCGGCCGCGGTCTGGGCGGCGCAGAGCACTTCGCGCTGATCGAGAAGTTCGCCGACTCCCTCGGCGCGGCGGTCGGCGCCTCGCGTGCCGCGACCGACGCCGGCTGGTACCCCCACCAGAACCAGGTCGGCCAGACCGGCAAGACCGTCTCACCGCAGCTCTACATCGCGGTCGGGATCTCCGGCGCGATCCAGCACCGCGCGGGCATGCAGACGTCGAAGACCATCGTCGCCATCAACAAGGACCCGGAGGCGCCGATCTTCGAGCTCGTCGACTTCGGTGTCGTGGGCGACCTGTTCGACGTGGTCCCGCAGGTGACCGAGCAGATCGAGGCACGCAAGGGCTAGTCCCGGGTTCTTCTCCGGTCGACGTCCGTCGCCCCGCCGCGCGGCCCCAGCGGCGCCGGCTCGCCGGCCCGGTAGTTTCGTCGGGTGGCAACGCCCTGGGACCAGCACACTCCAAGCTCGCTCGCGGCGTTGCAGGACCAGCTCGTGGCGATGCAGGTGCGCGACTCGATCGCGCCCTTCTCGCCGCTGTGGCGCCGGCGCTTCGCCGAGCTGAACCGCCGGCCCGGCCTGGTCCGCACCGTCGCGGCGCTCGAGTCGATCCCGGCGATGGGCGAACGCGACGTCAGCCCCAACGGTGATCCGGCCGCGATGGCGGCGCTCGTGCTGCAGGCGGGTGAGGCCGGCTTCGCGCTGCACGCGGCGGGACCCGAGCTGCGGCAGGCGATCCGGCTGCGCGCGATGCGCAAGCCGACCTACCAGCGGGTGGTCGACGCGGACACCAGGGCGATCTCGTACGTGTTCTCGGGGACCGGCATGCGCTACCCGATCGCCTCGACGCGGGCTGACCTCGACGCGATCACCCGGGCGGGTGCGCGGGTCTGGGCGGTCCTCGGGCTGACCCGCAACGACGTACTCGTCTCCGCGGTCGAGCCGTCCGCGACGACCGAGCACGTCGCGCTTCAGTACGCCGCGCTCGGCGCGGGTGCCCCGGCGCTGTTCCCGGGCGGTCACCCCGACGACCTCGCCGCCACGGTCCGGCTCGCGCCGCCGACGGTGCTCGCGGTGCCGACCCGTGACGCGGTGGCGGTGCTCGACGGCCTGCGCGGCCTCGACTCGCTGCGCACCCTGCTCCTGGTCGGTGCGCCAACCGATGCCGAGCGCATGGCCGCCACTCACGCGGCGGCCCGCGCCGGCGTGCCCGGTGACGCGGCCATCCTGGCGGTGCACGCGCCGGCGGGAGCGCGCGTGCTGTGGGGGGAGTGCCGCCAGTCCGGCGGCACGACCGGGTTCCACACCTATCCGGATCTCGACGTCATTCAGCTCGTCGACCCCGACACCGGTGAGCACACCGACGGCTCCGGTGAGCTCGTGCTGACCCAGATCGGGCTGCGCGGAAGTGCGTTGTTCCGCTGGCGCACCGGCGACGTGGTGGCCGCGATCTCGACTTCGCAGTGCCCGTCGTGCGGACGGGTGGTCCCTCGCGCCGAGGGCCTGCAACGCGACGCCCTGGTGACGGAGATAGGCACCGCCGGCGAGGCGATCGACCTGCGCGCCGTCGCCTCGGCGCTGTCCGGCCGCCAGGACGTGCGTGACTGGCGGATCGTCGTCGGCCGGCGCGGGCGTGACGGTGCGCCGCGGGTGGTGGTACGGCTGGTGCCGGTGGGCGGCGACGCGGCGGGTGTCGTGATCGGTGCCGCCGCCGATGTCCGCGCGCTGGCGGGGATGCTCCCCACGCAGATCGTGATCGCCGACTCCTACGAGCTCGCCGGGCTGCGCGGGCACAAGCGCTCCGAGCGCATCTTGGTGGAATAAGAACCCGACCTCTCTAGGCTGAACCACGAGATGGCCTACCTCGACCACGCGGCGACGACGCCGATGCTTCCCGAGGCGGTCGACCGCATGGCGGAGCTGCTCGGCCAGGTCGGCAACGCCTCGTCGCTGCATGCGACCGGCCGCCGGGCGCGGCGGATCGTCGAGGAGTCCCGGGAGAGCGTCGCGGCGGCGCTGAACGCGCGCCCCAGCGAGGTCGTGTTCACCAGTGGCGGCACCGAGAGCGACAACCTCGCGGTGAAAGGGCTGTTCTGGGCGCGACGGAGCGCCGACGTACGCCGGCGCCGCGTGCTGGTCTCCGCGGTCGAGCACCACGCGGTGCTGGATCCGGCGATCTGGCTCGCCGACCACGACGACGCGCAGCTCGACCTCGTCCCCGCCGACCCGGTCGGCCGGGTGTCCGCTGACGCGCTCCGCCAGGCGATCGGCGCTGAGCCGCAGTCCGTCGCGTCGATCACGACGATGTGGGCCAACAACGAGGTCGGCACGGTGTCGCCGATCGCCGAGCTCGCCGAGATCGCGCGTGAGCACGACATCCCGTTCCACACCGACGCGGTGCAGGCGGTCGGTGCGCTGGCGGTCGACTTCGCCGCCTCCGGGGTGTCAGCGCTGACGCTCACCGGGCACAAGCTCGGTGGCCCGGTCGGGGTCGGGGCGCTCGTTCTCGGCCGCGACGTCGAGTGCGCGCCGCTGTTGCACGGAGGCGGCCAGGAGCGCGACGTGCGGTCGGGGACGCTGGACGTGCCGGCGATCGCCGCGTTCGCGCTCGCGGTCGAGATCGCTGTCGCCGAGCAGGCGAAGCGCAGCCAGCTGCTGACGGGCATGCGCGACGACCTCATTGCGCGCGTGCTGGCCGTCGTACCGGACGCCCAGCTCAACGGCGACCCGGGCGGCTCGCTCGACGCTCGGCTGCCGGGCAACGCTCACTTCTCCTTCCCCGGCTGCGAAGGCGACGCGCTGCTGATGCTGCTCGATGCCCAGGGCGTCGAGTGCTCGACCGGCTCGGCGTGTTCGGCCGGCGTCGCGCGGCCGAGCCACGTGTTGATCGCGATGGGCCATGACGAGGAGCGAGCGAAGTCCTCGCTGCGGTTCAGCCTCGGGCACACCTCGACGCCGGCCGACGTGGACGCGCTCGTCGACGCGATCGGTCCCGCGGTGGAGCGGGCCCGCTCCGCTGCCGGGAAGTGAGGCTGCGATGAAGGTTCTCGCCGCCTTGTCCGGCGGGGTCGACTCGGCGGTCGCGGCCGCCCGCGTCCATGACGCCGGTCATGACGTGACGGGCGTGCACCTGGCGCTGTCGCCCTCGCCCGCGTCGTACCGGGAGGGCGCCCGCGGTTGCTGCTCGCTCGAGGACGCGCGGGACGCCCGCCGCGCGGCCGACGTGATCGGCATCCCGTTCTACGTGTGGGACGTCGCGGAGCGGTTCAACCGCGACGTCGTCGAGGACTTCGTGGCCGAGTACGCCGCCGGCCGCACGCCCAACCCGTGCGTGCGCTGCAACGAGCGCATCAAGTTCGCCGCGGTGCTCGACCGTGCGCTCGCGCTCGGATTCGACGCGGTCGTCACGGGCCACTACGCCCGGCTGGACGGCGGCGTGTTGCGCCGCGCAGTCGACCTCGACAAGGACCAGTCCTACGTCCTCGCAGTCCTGCGGCCGGACCAGCTCGCCGCCGCGATGTTCCCGCTCGGGGACTCGCGCAAGGTTGAGGTGCGCGACGAGGCGGCGCGGCGCGGGCTCGCCGTGGCCGACAAGCCGGACAGCCACGACATCTGCTTCATCCCGTCGGGCGACACCGCGGGCTGGCTGCGCAACCGGCTCGGCGACCAGCCCGGCGACATCGTCGACGAGTCCGGCGTCGTTGTCGGGCAGCATCGGGGCACGCACCAGTTCACCGTCGGTCAGCGTCGCGGGCTGGCGCTGCAGACCCCGGCGGCGAACGGACGACCGCGCTACGTCTTGTCGATCTCGCCGGTCGAGCGGACGGTGACCGTCGGCCCGGCCGAGCTGCTCGCGGTGACCCGCGTGGAGTGCGGCGCTCCCACCTGGTGCGGCCAGCCGGCCGCCTCCGGGCAGCTGCGCGGGCTGGCGCAGGTACGTGCGCACGGCGACGCCGTACCCTGCCACGCGTCGGTGGTCGACGCGGGGCTGGTGGTCGAGCTGGCAACGCCGATATCCGGGGTCTCCGCGGGTCAGACGCTGGCGCTCTACGACGAGGACCGGGTGCTGGGTTCGGCGACCATCAACGCCGCGGCCTGATCCGCCGATGCGCTACGTCGCGTGGCTGCATGCGGTCAACCTCGGCAGTCACAACAAGGTGCCGATGGCGTGGCTGCGAGACGCAGCGACCAGCGCCGGGTTCACGGACGTGGCGACCTACGTCCAGAGCGGCAACCTCGTGCTGACCTCGTCGCTGCGCGACGGCGCGAAGGTCGGGGTGCGCGTAGCCGCGCTCATCAACGACGGGCTGGGCCTCGACGTGGCGGTCACCGTCAGGTCGCGGGACGAGCTCGCCGACGTCTTCGCGCGAAACCCGATGACCGAGCACGTCGACGAGCCGGCGAAGCTGCACGTCAGCTTCCTGACCGGCGAGGCGGACGCGCAAGGCGCTGCCGGCATCGACGCGGCGAAGTACCTGCCGGACGAGTTCGTCGTGGACGGACGCCACATCTATCTGTGGTTTCCCAACGGCGCGGGACGATCCAAGCTGGCGACGCTTCAGTGGCGAAAGCATCTCGGGGTCGCCGGCACCGCGCGGAACTGGCGCACGGTGCAGACCGTGCTGGAGATGCTCGAGGCCTGACCGGGGCGTGCCGCGGCCTACGATGACGGGATGGCCGACTCCGTCCAGCTGACCGACCTCGACGTCATCGCGAAGTACAGCATCGCGGTGCGGACGGCGACCGCTGACCGCGACGAGCTGATCGCAGCGCTGCGCGCTGACCTCTCGTGGCTCGAGCACGGCCGCAGCCGAAGCAGCACGGCGTTTCGGGCGCCCGCGCAGGCTGACGATGATGCGTCGACCTCGCGCACGTCGACGGTGTCCCGGCCGGTGGCCAAGAAGACCACGGCAAAGCGCGCCGCCGCTCGCCGCGACCCGAGCTGACCCGAGCTGCCGATCCAGCCGTAACGAAGGCTGCGGACGGTATCCGACGCACGCTGGGGTGCTTGTGCCGGCGCGGTAGCGCGACACACGAGTCTGGTCTGACTGGCACGACGTAGTGGCGCGGGTGACCTGCCCCTGCCGCCATTGGTTGGAGCCATTGGACTTGTGAACCCGGCGCGCCCGGGCGCGGGCCAAAAGGCTGCACAAGCCAGCGGTTGCCGGACAAGCCCGCGCGCAGCTCGCCGCGTGCCCAGCTAGACCCTGCAGGTCGAGAACAGGTCGCTGCCGAAGGCGCGCAGGCCGGCCGCTGCGGCGTACCCGAGGTGGCCGTGTCCGTCGGTGCCGCCGCTGGTGATCCCGAAGATGTTCTCGAGGCTGCGCAGCAACGCGTAGTGGTCGTAGGGGACCGGGTCGCGTCGGCCTTCGGCCACGCACTTGCCGATGACGAGCGTGCCGATCTTCCCGCCGCCGCTGCCGGTCAGCCCGGGCAACGGGTCGGTCGGGCCAGGCCGCTCGTGACAGCAGCTCGTCGCGTCGTCGGTCTCGGACTCATCCGACGTGACGATGATGAGGCCGTCCTTGCGGTACGCCGGCGACCTCTCGATCCGAGGCACCCAGACCGAGAGGAAGTCGTCGACCGACGCGAGCCCCCCGGTGCGCTTGCCTTTGGCGTCCGGACCGGCGCAGCCGAGGTCGTGGCCGTCGTCGCACAGGTCGGGGGTGATGAAGTTGAAGTCCGGGGTCGTCCGGTAGTGCCGCAGCGCCTTCGACAGCAGCGCCAGCGGCACCACGTTGCGTCGGCAGCGGCCGCTGTCGATCAGCGAGTGGAAGTAGACGAACGGGTTGTGCCGCGCGGCGTACTGGTCGCCCTCGGTCGCCTTCTGGGTGTCGTCCTGACCGAGGCCGTTCGTGTGCGGTACGCCGCAGCGGGCCTGCTCCCGCTTCGGGTTGTTGCCCATCTCGTCCATCCAGCCGTGCCAGCTGATGTGGGCGGCGCTGAGCTGGTCGGCAAGCGTCTTGACGTTGGACGGGTACACGCAACCGGCGCCGACCGCCTGACCGTCAGCGTTGAGGGTTGCCGGTGCGGTCGTGCCGTTGAAGTTCACGTAGAGCTGGCAGTCGCTCGATGTCATCAGGTTGGGCGCCTGGCCCGAGATCATCGCGATGTAGTTGTCGAGCGAGACGTGACCGGTCGCGTAGTAGTTCGTCAGCAGCGTGCCCTGCTTCTGCAGCACCTTGCCGAGATAGGGGTGGGGGTTGTGCAGGTAGGTCGACTCGGACGACTCGTTCTCCAGCACGATGACGAACACGTGGTGGATGCCGAGGCCCGGCCCGGCGACGGAGCCGGCCCGGGACATGGCCGTTGTCGCGGCTCCCGGGCTGAGGCCGCTCGCGGCGGCGGTGAGGGCGACGGTCGCGGCGAGGACGGCGAGGAGGCGGCGCACGGCCGCGATTGTGCCAGCCGCAGGTGGCCGCCCGGTGTCCGTGCCACCGCTTAGTCTCGGCGGCGTGACGGCGGTGCTGGCGGGCGTGGCGACGGGCATCGGCTCGCTGCCCGGCACGTCGATCGACGAGGCGTGCGCCCTCGCCTTCGACGAGCTGCCCGAGCTGCCTCACCTTCCCGAGCTGCCCGCCCGGGGTCCGGGATCGGACATGGTCGGGCGTACGGCGGCGCAGCTGACCGGGCTGGGTGTCGACCGCACTCCTTCGGGCTGGCGGCTCGTGGACCGCCCCGGCCTGGACCAGCGTTCCGCGCGCGAGCGGATGGTCGCCGACCTGGACGCACTCCTGCCGGTCGCGGGTCCCGGCTACGACGGCTCGCTCAAAATCCAGCTGGCCGGACCGTGGACGCTCGCCGCGTCGCTGGAACTGCCGAGGGGCGGTCGCGCGCTGCGGGACGCGGGTGCGGTGCGCGACCTGGTCGCCTCGCTGGCCGAGACGGTGGTGGAGCACCTCGCCGAGGTACGTCGCCGCGTGCCCGCGGTCGAGCTGGTGTTGCAACTCGACGAGCCGAGCCTGCCGGCGGTCCTGGCCGGACGGATACCTACCGAGAGCGGCTTCGGGGCGCTGCCGGGGATCGAGTCCCAGCAGGCCGTCTCCTCGCTGCGCGCCGTCGTCGAGGCGGCGGGCGTGCCGGTGGTGCTGCACTGCTGCGCGCCCCAGCCACCGGTCGCGCTGCTGCGCGAAGCCGGTGCCGCCGCGGTGAGCTTCGACGCCAGCCGCGGCCCGGTCGACCGCGACGCGGTCGGTGAGCTGGTCGACGGTGGCGCCGTGGTCTGGCTGGGCGTCGTGCCTGCGCTCGGCCCCGGCGTACCACCGACACCGCGCGACGTCGCCGACCCGGTACGCCGGTTGTGGCGCGAGCTCGCGTTCGATCCCGACCGGCTCCCGTCGGCGGTCGCGCTGACCCCCGCCTGCGGGCTGGCCGGGGCCTCGCCGGGCTGGGCGTATTCGGCGTACCGGCTGATCCGGCAGGCCGCCCGAGCGCTGACCGAGGCCCCCGAGGGAGTTCGCTAGATGGCCAAGAAGGGCGACCCGCCCGCCGAGGTGATGCAACGCCACGCCGAGCTCGCCGCCGAGCTCGAGGACCTGGCGTATCGCTACTACGTGCTCGCCGCGCCGACCGCGGCCGACGCCGAGTACGACGCGAAGATGCGCGAGCTGGAGGCGATCGAGAACGACTACACCGCGTTGCGCACGCCGGACTCCCCGACCCAGAAGGTCATGGAGTCGTTGTCGACCGACTTCGCCGAGGTGCGCCACCTCGAGCGGCTCATGTCGCTGGACAACGTCTTCTCCGACGAGGAGTTCGACGCGTGGGTGGCGCGGGCGACCCGCGAGACACCGGTCGACGCCTGGTTGTGCGAGCTGAAGATCGACGGTCTGGCCATCGACATCGTCTACGAGCGGGGACGGCTGGTCCGCGCCGCGACGCGTGGCGACGGGGTCACCGGCGAGGACGTCACCCTCAACGTCAAGACGATCGACAACGTGCCCGCCAGGCTCGTGGGCGACGACGTACCCGAGCTGCTCGAGGTCCGGGGCGAGGTCTTCTTCCCGACCGCGGCCTTCGCGGAGGTCAACGCAGGGCTCGTCGAAGTCGGCAAGGCGCCGTTCGCGAACCCGCGCAACGCCGCCGCCGGCTCGCTGCGCCAGAAGGATCCCCGGGTCACCGCGACCCGGCCCCTCCAGCTGACGGTCCACGGGATAGGGGCCAGACGCGGCTTCGACCCGCCGTCACAGTCGCAGGCCTACCTCGCGATGCAGGCGCTCGGTCTGCCGGTCAGCGCGCGCTACGAGGTCGTCGACGGGCTGGCCGGGGTGCGCCGCTACGTCGCCCATTGGGGAGAGCATCGCCACGACATCGAGCACGACATCGACGGTGTCGTGATCAAGGTCGACTCCTTCTCGTTGCAAGGCCGGCTCGGTGCCACCTCGAAGGCGCCGCGCTGGGCGGTCGCCTGGAAGTACCCGCCCGAAGAGGCGACGACCAAGCTCAACGGCATCTTCGTCAACGTCGGCCGCACCGGCCGCGTCACGCCGTTCGCGGCGCTGGAGCCGGTGCACGTCGGCGGCGTCACGGTGAGCACCGCGACGTTGCACAACGAGGACGAGGTCAAGCGCAAGGGTGTGCTCGTCGGGGACACCGTCGTGGTACGCCGGGCCGGTGACGTGATTCCCGAGGTCGTCGGGCCGGTCGTCGACCTGCGCACCGGCGACGAGACGGCCTTCGTCATGCCTCGCGAGTGCCCGGAGTGCGGCACCGAGCTCGGGCGCGGCGAGGGTGAGGTCGACTGGCGCTGTCCCAACACGGTGAGCTGCCCCGCCCAGCGACGGGAGGCGGTCTTCCACCTCGCGGGACGAGGTGCCCTCGACATCGACGGCTTGGGTTACGAGACGGCGATCGCGCTGCTCGATGCGCAGCGCATCAACGACATCGGCGACGTCTTCCACCTGAGCGCGCACTCCTTCGAGGGGCTGCGCGGGTTCGGCGCGAAGAAGATCGCGCAGGTGCTCGGCGGTCTTGACGCCGCGCGGCATCGTCCGTTGTGGCGGCTGCTCGTCGGGTTGTCGATCCGCCACGTCGGACCCACCGCCGCGCAGGCGCTGGCGGCGCAGTTCCGCTCGCTCGACGCGATCGCGGCGGCCTCGCCGGAGGAGCTGGCCGCGGTCGACGGGGTCGGGCCGACGATCGCCGCCGCGGTGGCGGCGTGGTTCGCCGACGAGCGACACCGCGACATCATCGAGCGACTGCGGGCCGGCGGGGTGTCGATGGTCGACGAGGGCACGCCCGAGCGCGGCAGCGGGCCGCTGGACGGCCTCACCATCGTCGTCACCGGGACCCTGTCCGGCTACACCCGCGACGGCGCGGCCGAGGCGATCCAGTCACGTGGCGGCAAGGTCACCGGGTCGGTCAGCAAGAAGACGTCGTACGTCGTGGCGGGCGACGCGCCAGGCGCGGCAAAGTACGACAAGGCCGTCGAGCTCGAAGTGCCGATTCTCGACGAGGCCGGCTTCGAGGCGCTGCTCGCCGGTGGCCCGCAAGCCGTTACCTAGACTCCATCCGTCAGCGCCGGCGAAGCCGGCTCCGTTGTTGGGCGGGTGGAAGGGTAGCCGCGTGTCCATCACTCGCGCCGACGTCGCGCACCTGGCGGGACTCGCCCGGATCTCCATGACCGACGCGGAGCTCGACGCCATGGCGGGTCAGCTCGAGGTGATCCTCGACGCGGTCGGCCGGGTCCAGGAGGTGGCGGCGGCCGACATCCCGCCGACCTCGCACGCCGTCCCGCTCACCAACGTGTACCGGGAGGACGCGCTCGTCCCGTCGCTGCCGCCCGAGGACGCCTTGGCGGGTGCGCCGATGGCCGAGGAGCAGCGCTTCCGGGTGCCGAGAATCCTGGACGAGGAATGACAGGCGGGGCGCAGGACGTGGACTCGCAGCTGTGTCACCTGACCGCGGTCGAGGTCGCGGACAAGATCGCCGCGCGTGAGGTCTCGGCCGTCGAGGTGGCGCAGGCCCACCTCGATCGCATCGCCGGCCGCGACGGCGACTACAACGCCTTCCTGCACGTCGACGCGGAGGGGGCGCTCGCTCAGGCTCGTCGCGTCGATCGGGGAGAGCTCAGCGGCCCGCTGGCCGGCGTGCCGCTGGCGCTGAAGGACGTGATCGTCACCCGCGACATCCCGACCACCGCCGGGTCGCGGATCCTCGAGGGCTGGCGCCCGCCGTACGACGCGACGATCGTCGAGCGGATGCGTGAGGCCGGCATCGTCGTACTCGGCAAGACCAACATGGACGAGTTCGCGATGGGCAGCTCGACCGAGCACTCCGCGTACGGCCCGACGCGCAACCCGTGGGACCGCGACCGCATCCCGGGCGGATCGGGCGGCGGCTCGGCGGCGGCGATCGCCGGCTTCCTCGCCCCGCTGGCGATCGGCACCGACACCGGCGGCTCGATCCGCCAGCCCGCCGCGGTGACCGGAACCGTCGGGACGAAGCCCACCTATGGCGGGGTCTCGCGCTACGGGCTGATCGCGTTCAGCTCTTCGCTCGACCAGGCCGGGCCCTGCGCTCGTACCGTGCTCGACGCGGCGCTGCTCCACGAGGTGATCGCCGGTCACGACCCGCGCGACTCCACGTCGATCGCCTCGCCGGTCCCGCCGGTCGTCGACGCGGCGAGGTCCGGGGACGTCAGCGGGATGCGGATCGGCGTCGTCAAGCAGTTCGCCGGAGACGGTTACCAGCCGGGGGTGAGCGCACGTTTCGACGAGGCCGTCGATGCGCTCACCAAGCTCGGCGCGACCGTCGTCGAGGTGTCGTGCCCGCACTTTGACTACGCCATGCCCGCCTACTACCTGATCGCGCCGAGTGAAGCGTCGAGCAACCTTGCCCGCTACGACGCGATGCGCTACGGCCTTCGGGTCGGCGACGACGGTGAGGCGTCGGCCGAGCAGGTCATGGCGGCAACCCGGGAGGCCGGCTTCGGTCCGGAGGTGAAGCGCCGCATCATTCTCGGCACCTACGCGCTGTCGGCCGGCTACTACGACGCCTACTACGGCCAGGCGCAGAAGGTCCGCACGTTGATCCGGCGCGACTTCGAGGCCGCCTTCGAGCAGGTCGACGTCCTGGTCTCGCCGACCACCCCGACGACCGCGTTCCCGATCGGCGAGCGCGTCGACGACCCGCTCGCGATGTACCTCGCCGACCTGTGCACGATCCCGTCGAACCTCTACGGCGGCCCGGCGATGTCCGTGCCCTGCGGGTTGTCCGACGACGGTCTGCCGGTCGGGTTCCAGATCATGGCGCCGGTCCTCGCCGACGACCGGCTCTACCGGGTGGGTGCCGCTGTCGAGTCGGAGCTCGGCACGGCGGCGCTGCTCGACACCGTCTGGGAGCGCGGGTAGCTAGCGGTCATCGCCGGAAGTTCGTCCAGGGTCTGTCGGCGCCAGCCGGCGCCTCGCGGCGTTGTCGTCGTCGCCAATCCAACAAGGATTGGCTCCTCCTCCGCCTTGCGATGCATCCGGCTGGCATCCGACATCCCCCGAACAACTTCCGGCGATGACCACTAGCTCCGCAGGGCGCGCATCGCTTCCTTGCGGGTCTCGCCGGCCAGCCGGTCGACGTACAGCTTGCCGTCGAGGTGGTCGCACTCGTGCTGCAGGCAACGAGCCAGCAGCCCGGTCCCGGCGACGCGCACCGGCGCGCCCGTGGCGTCGACGCCTTCGACCTCGGCGTAGCCGGCTCGGCGCAGCGGGTACCACAAGCCGGGCAACGACAGGCAGCCCTCGTCGCCGTCCTGCTCACCGTCGGTCGCGACCAGACGCGGGTTGACCACCACGCCGACCCGGTCGTCGACGAACCAGCTGAACGCGCGCAGCCCGACGCCGATCTGGTTGGCGGCCAGGCCCGCCCGGCCCTCCTTCGCCCGCACCGTGTCGATCAGGTCCTGGCACAGCGCGGCGAGAGCGTCGTCGAAGACGGTGACCTCGTCGCACGGCGTACGAAGGACCGGATCTCCCCAGCGGCGGATTTCTCGCTCGACCACGTAAGCGACACTAGATGGGTGAGCTACGAGGACGTCCTGGAGCGGTACGAGCCGGTGCTCGGCCTGGAGACCCACGTCGAGCTGGGTACGGCGACGAAGCTGTTCTGCGGCTGCTCGACGGAGTTCGGTGCACCGCCCAACACCCAGGTCTGTCCGGTCTGTCTCGGGCTGCCGGGCTCGCTTCCCGTCACCAACCGTGCCGTCATCGACTACGCGATCAAGATCGGTCTCGCGCTGCACTGCTCGATCGCCGACTGGTGCCGGTTCGCCCGCAAGAACTACTTCTATCCGGACATGCCGAAGGACTACCAGGTCAGCCAGTACGACGAGCCGCTGTGCTTCGACGGTTATCTGGACGTGGTCGTCGAGGGCAAGACCTACCGCGTCGAGATCGAGCGGGTCCACGTCGAGGAGGACACCGGCAAGTCCCTGCACGTCGGCGGCTCGACCGGGCGGATCCACGGTGCGACGCACTCGTTGGTCGACTACAACCGGGCCGGCATCCCGCTGGTCGAGATCGTGACGCGACCGGTGGCGGGGACCGGCGAGATGGCGGCGGCGGTCGCCCGGGCCTATGTCGCCGAGCTGCGCGACCTGCTGCGCGACCTCGGCGTCTCCGACGTACGCATGGAGCAGGGGTCGCTGCGCGCCGACGTCAACGTGTCGTTGATGCCGAGCGGATCCTCGCAGTTCGGCACGAGGACGGAGACCAAGAACGTCAACTCGCTGCGATCCGTCGAGCGTGCGGTGCGCTACGAGGTCGAGCGCCAAGGCGCCGTGCTCGACCAGGGCGAACGGGTCGTCCAGGAGACCCGGCACTTCCACGAGGACACCGGGACCACCAGCTCGGGCCGGGTGAAGTCCGACGCCGAGGACTACCGCTACTTCCCGGAGCCCGACCTCGTGCCGGTCGCCCCGCCGCGCGAGCTGGTCGAGGAGATCCGCGCCGCGCTTCCCGAGCCGCCCAGCGTGCGCCGCGCCCGGTTCGCCGCCGAGAACGGCTACACCGAGGTCGACATCGACCAGATGACCAACGCCGGTGTGGTCGATCTCGTGAAGGCCACGATCGAGGCCGGCGCCTCCCCGACGAAGGCCAAGGGGTGGTGGCTGGGCTACCTGGTCGGTCGCGCCAACGAGCTCGGTGTCGAGCCGGAGGCGCTGGCCACCGGCCCGGCGGAGGTCGCCCGGATCAGCGCGCTCGAGGACGACGGCACGCTGACCAACAAGCTCGCCCGCCAGGTCGCCGACGCGGTGATCGCCGGTGAGGGCGGGGTGGACGAGGTCATCGACGCGCACGGCTGGCGGGTCGCCGGCGAAGACGAGCTGATCGCCGCGGTCGAGGCGGCGATCGCGGCGTCGCCGGAGATCGCGGCGAAGATCCGCGACGGCAACCAGGGAGCGGTCGGTCCGCTCGTCGGCGCGGTGATGAAGTCGACCGGCGGGTCAGCCGACGCGAAGCGCGCCCGCGAGCTCATCCTCGCCCGCATCTCCTAGACCGCCTGTGCCATCCGTTCAGGGCGCGGTGGAGCGGACGAGCGGGTACGGCACCACGACCGGGTTGCGGTAGAGGGTCGTGTCGCCGTACGACAGCCAGGTACGGCTGTGCGCCACCCAGCCGACCGAGTGCTTCGAGTAGTCGCACACCCCGCGGGGAAAGACCCGCCGCAGCGCGCTGAACTGGGCGGTCGTCATCGACGCCGGGTAGTCGCTGCGGCGCAACGGGCGCAGCCGGCACTTCAGGTCGTCCTCGTCGAGCGGGCCGCCCGCCATCTGCCGGGTGCCCGAGTGCTCGAGGACCGAGCAGCCGATCGGCAGGCCGGTCGACGCGGCCCGGCACGAGTCGTGCGCGGCCGCGGGCTTCGCATGGGCGACCAGCCAGGCGCGTGAGGCGTAGGGGTAGTGCGCCTGCAGCTTGTCGATGTCGGTCAACCATTTCTCGGCGACGAGGATCGCCGAGGAAGGCAGCGGCACGCCGCTCCAGATCACCTGGCTGGCGTGCGAACCGTAGTTCTCGTCGAGGCGGGCCCGGATCTCGTACGGCCGGATCTCGTCATGGATGTCCAGCGCTGGTACGTCGTCGGACACCGGGATGGTCTGGTCGATGATCGGTGTCTCGTCGATCGCCCCGAACTCGCCGACCAGCGAGTCCTCGAAGATCCGCCTGGCCTCGTAGGTGGCCATGACCTCGCGATGCTTGACGTAGTTGCCGTCGAGATCGACCCCGCCGACGCCGCGATTCAAGGCGATGAACTCCGCGGGCGTGATCTGACCGCTGTTGAGGGCGACCAGGCCGTACTGCACGCCGACGTTGTCGAGCGGCCGGTACGCCGCACCGGTCCTCGGGTTGGTCCCGAGGATGTTCTTCAGGTCGTCCTGCAGGTCGCAACGAACGCCGTGCGGGTTGGTCTTCGGGTCGTAGCGCTCGGCGTCGGGGATCGCACCGGGGCACGACCCGGGCCTGAGGTTCCCCGCGAAATCGGTGTTCCAGTCGTCACACGTGCTCGGGTCGGCCAGGCCGGTCACTGCGTCCTGCTTGATGACGTTGCCCCACCCCTTGTGGGTGGCGAAGAAATGGGTCAGCACGACACAGTCGCCGACCGTCATCGCCGTCGACACCACGTCCGGGAAGCTCAGCAGCGGCGTACCGGCGTCGAGCACTCCCGGGTAGCCGTTCGCGATCGTGTACTGCTGGATCGCCCCACCCGACGCGCCGCCGCCGACGACCGACCTGACGAGCCCGTAGTGGTTGCTCACGTACTCGCGAACCATCATCAGCGTCTCGGCCGACAGCACCTGGTTGCAGTGGACGCCGAAGATGGTCAGCGACGACTCTCCGACCATGTAGCCATGGCTGAGCAGCGACGGCAGGTCCAGCAGCGGTCCGGCGAGGTTCTCCGAGCTGATCGTGCTGAGCGGGCTGAACACGGTTGCCTCGCCGCCGTCGGCACCTTGGTCGAACCCGGTCCCGCACGACTCGCCGAAGTGCCACACCAGCTTGCGGTTCCAGTCGACGGCGCGGAAGGCGTGACCGCGTCCTCTGGCGTGCGGATCGTCGAGCACCGCGAGCCGGGTGACCGACCGGTTGATCACGACGTTCTGGACCCGTACGACGAAGGGCACCCGCTTGCCGTTGATGACGGCCGTTGCGGTGTCGCTCGGGTACGCGGCGTACGGATCGGTGAGGCGGTGGAAGTTTCCGAGCACGTCCTCGTACCACCAGTGGATTCGTTGTCTGGCAACGCAGTCGGCCCCGTGTGCCGGCCCGAGACCGCCGGCCTCGGTCTCGCAGACGAACGGCTCCTGGTGCGGCCCGGTGATGACCGGTCCCTGCAGAGAGTGGACGTCGAGGCGCAGTTGCATCGTCCGGGTGCCATAACGCCGCCCGGTCACCGTCGCGCGTATCTCGTCCGCGCCCAGCCGCAGGTGGTGCAGGACTCCCAGCACCTGTCCCTGGGCCTGGCCGGGCAGGCTGGCGACCCGGTGGAAGGTGTCGCGGGGGATCGCCCGCCCGTTGACGGTGACGGTGAGCCGGTCGCCCGCAGTCAGGCCGCGGATCGCCAGCGTCGCGTCGTGGCCGCTGATCAGCGTCGGCCGCGACGACACCGTCGTCATCTCGACCTGACCGGGCGCGAGCCCTCGGGCGTCGTCGGTGAACGCGTTGGCCTCGGCGACGGTCGGACCGTCACCGGCCAGCGATGCTTCCGTTGCGACCGGGTGGCGCGCGCTCGCGGTTGCGACACCGGCGTGGCGAGGCGCCGCGACCACGGTCAGCGCGACGAGCGTCGCGACGGCGGGAGCGACGACGGCAAAGGTGCGATGGGTCACCGGTAGGTGTTTGGCGGTACGCCGGAAGAATCCTCTGTCGCCGCCACATAACCTTGCCCCGTGGACTTGAAGCCTCGAAGCAAGGACGTCACCGACGGCTACGAGCGGGCCGGTGCCCGCGGCATGCTGCGTGCGGTCGGGCTCACCGACGACGACTGGGACAAGCCGCAGATCGGCATCGCCTCGTCGTGGAACGAGATCACCCCGTGCAACCTCTCGCTGGCGCGGCTGGCGCAGCGCGCGAAGGACGGCGTACGGCAGGCCGGGGGAGTGCCGCTGGAGTTCGGCACCATCTCGGTCTCCGACGGCATCTCGATGGGGCACGAAGGCATGCACGCCTCGCTGGTCTCCCGAGAGGTGATCGCCGACTCGGTCGAGACCGTGATGTTCGCGGAACGCCTCGACGGCTCGGTCCTGCTCGCCGGGTGTGACAAGTCGCTGCCGGGCATGCTGATGGCCGCGGCCCGCCTCGACCTCGCCGCCGTCTTCGTCTACGCCGGTACGTCGCTGCCGGGCCACCTCGACGACCAGGACCTGACCATCATCGACGCCTTCGAGGGTGTCGGCGCCTGCGCGCTCGGCCGGATCACCCGGGAGAAGCTCGACGAGATCGAGCGCGCGATCTGCCCTGGCGAGGGTGCGTGCGCCGGCATGTACACGGCCAACACGATGGCCAGCGCTTTCGAGGCCATCGGGATGTCCGTGCCGGGCAGCGCTGCGCCGCCGGCCGTGGACCGCCGTCGCGACGAGGCCGCGGTGCGCTCCGGCGAGGCGGTCGTCGGGATGCTCCGCAACGGCATCACGGCTCGGACGATCCTCACCAAGCAGGCGTTCGAGAACGCGATCACCGTCGTGATGGCGCTGGGCGGATCCACCAACGCCGTACTCCACCTGCTCGCGATCGCGCACGAGGCGAAGGTCGACCTCAGCCTCGACGACTTCAACCGGATCGGTGACAAGACACCGCTGCTCGCCGACGTGAAGCCGTTCGGGCGCCACGTGATGTCCGACGTCGACCGGGTCGGCGGCATCCCGGTGGTGATGAAGGCGCTGCTCGACGCCGGGCTGCTGCACGGCGACTGCCTGACGGTGACGGGCAGAACCGTCGCCGAGAACCTGGCGGCGCTCGCCCCCGCGGACCTCGACGGTGACGTGATCCGTGCGCTGTCCAACCCGCTGCACGCCACTGGCGGCATGTCGATCGTGCGCGGGTCACTCGCCCCGGACGGCGCCGTGGTGAAGACCTCGGGCTTCGACACCTCGGTGATCGAGGGGACGGCGCGGGTCTTCGACACCGAACAGCCGGCGATGGACGCGGTGACCAACGGCGAGCTGAAGGCCGGCGACGTCGTCGTCATCCGCTACGAAGGTCCGAAGGGTGGCCCGGGCATGCGCGAGATGCTCGCGGTCACCGGCGCGATCAAGGGCGCCGGGCTCGGCAAGGACGTCCTGCTGCTCACCGACGGCCGGTTCTCCGGCGGTACGACGGGGCTGTGCATCGGCCACGTCGCTCCGGAAGCGACCGACGGCGGGCCGATCGCCTTCGTGAAAGACGGCGACAAGATCCGCCTCGACGTGGCGGCCCGGACCCTCGACTTGCTGGTCGACGCCGACGAGCTCGAAAGACGCAAGGAGGGCTGGGCGCCGCCGCCGCCGCGCTACCCGACCGGCGTACTCGGCAAGTACGCCCGCCTGGTGGGGTCCGCCGCACAGGGCGCCGTCTGCGGCTAGCCCACTCCCGGTGATCTTGACGTTTTCGGCCTGATGACGCCGTTTTCGGGCCGAAAACGTCAAGATCACCGAGAGATGTCGGCTTGACAGGTGCGTACGTCGGGTTACCGTTGAGGCGTGCACAGCATTCTCGTAGTTATCGAGCACGTGGCCTGACCGACTCAGACCACGTGCCGCCCCTCCGCGCTTCGCGCGAGGGGCTTTTTTGTGCCAAGCCGTAGCGACGCAGCAACGAACTGAACGGGTAGGAGTGGTGACGGTGGAGCGGGTGACCGGAGCGCAGGCCATGGTGCGCGCACTGGAGGAGCTCGACGCACAGGTGGTGTTCGGCATCCCGGGCGGCGCGATCCTCCCGGCGTACGACCCGCTGTTCGACTCCAAGCGGGTTCGCCACATCCTCGTCCGCCACGAGCAGGGCGCGGGTCACGCGGCCACCGGCTACGCGCAGGCGACCGGTCGGGTCGGCGTCTGCATGGCCACGAGCGGCCCCGGCGCGACCAACCTCGTGACGCCGATCGCCGACGCCTACATGGACTCCGTGCCTCTGGTCGCGATCACCGGCCAGGTGCCGTCGGGCGCCATCGGGACCGACGCGTTCCAGGAGGCCGACATCTGCGGCATCACGATGCCGATCACCAAGCACAACTTCCTGGTGCAGAACCCCGCGGAGATCGGCCGCACCCTGGCCGAGGCCTTCCACATCGCCTCGACGGGCCGTCCGGGGCCGGTGCTCGTCGACATCCCGAAGGACGCGCTGCAGGCCGACACCGAGTTCAGCTGGCCGGTGGAGCTGCAACTGCCCGGCTACCGGCCGGCGGCCAAGCCCCACGGCAAGCAGGTCCGCGAGGCGGCGCGGCTGATGGTCGAGGCGAAGCGCCCGGTGCTCTACGTCGGCGGCGGCGTGCTCAAGGCTCACGCCGCCGAGGAGCTGCGCCGGCTCGCGGAGCTCTCGGGGATCCCGGTCGTGACCACGCTGATGGCCCGCGGTGCGTTCCCTGACTCCCACCCGCAGCACATGGGGATGCCGGGCATGCACGGCAGCGTCTCCGCGGTCGCCGCGCTCCAGCGCTCGGACCTGCTGATCGCGCTCGGCGCCCGTTTCGACGACCGGGTCACCGGCAAGCTGTCGTCGTTCGCTCCGGGAGCGACGGTGGTCCACGCCGACATCGACCCGGCCGAGATCTCGAAGAACCGTACGGCGGACGTGCCGATCGTCGGCGACGTGCGCGAGGTGATCGCCGATCTCGTGATCGCCCTGGAAGCCGAGCACGAGGCCGGCCGCAAGGGTGACTACACGGCGTGGTGGAAGCAGTGCGACGGCTGGCGTCGTACCTATCCGCTCGGGTACGACGAGCACGCCGACGGCACGATGGTGCCGCAGTACGTCATCGAGCGGCTCGGCAAGATCGCCGGACCGGACACGGTGGTCGTCGCCGGCGTCGGCCAGCACCAGATGTGGGCCTCGCAGTTCATCTCCTATGAGAAGCCCTACACCTGGATCAACTCGGGCGGTCTCGGGACGATGGGTTTCGCCGTCCCGGCCGCGATGGGGGCGAAGGTCGGCCGGCCGGATGCGCTCGTGTGGGCGGTCGACGGCGACGGCTGCTTCCAGATGACCAACCAGGAGCTCACCACCTGCGCGATCGAGGGGATCCCGATCAAGGTCGCCGTCATCAACAACGGCTCGCTGGGCATGGTGCGGCAGTGGCAGACCCTGTTCTACGAGGGGCGCTACTCCAACACCGACCTCAAGGCCGGGCGCACGCAGTACCTGCCCGACTTCGTGATGCTCGCCGAGGCGATGGGCTGCGTCGGCCTTCGCTGCGACAACCCGGGTGACGTCGACGCGACGATCGAGAAGGCGATGGCGGTCGATGACGCCCCGGTGGTCGTGGACTTCGTCGTCGGCAAGGACGCGATGGTGTGGCCGATGGTTGCCGCCGGCACCTCCAACGACGACATCAAGATCGCGCGCGAGACCGCGCCGGACTTCGACTACGAGATGGGCGAGGTGACCGAGTAATGTCCCGCCACACCCTGTCCGTCCTCGTCGAGAACAAGCCCGGCGTACTCGCTCGCGTGGCGTCGCTGTTCTCCCGGCGCGGGTTCAACATCGATTCGCTCGCCGTCGGTCCGACCGAGCACTCCGACGTGTCCCGGATGACCATCGTGGTCAACGTCGAGGCGCTGCCGCTCGAGCAGGTGACCAAGCAGCTCAACAAGCTCGTCAACGTGTTGAAGGTCGTCGAGCTCGAGACCGACGCGGCGGTGCAGCGCGAGCTGCTGCTCGTGAAGGTCAAGGCCGAACAGGCCACGCGGTCTCAGGTGTTCGAGATCGTGCAGGTCTTCCGCGCCAAGGTGGTCGACGTGGCGACCGACGCGGTCACCATCGAGGTGACCGGTACGTCGGACAAGCTCGACGCCTTCATCAAGGTGCTCGAGCCTTACGGCATCCGCGAGCTCGTCCAGTCCGGGGTCGTCGCGGTAGGGCGCGGCGCTCGTAGCATTACTGACCGAAGCCTTCGTTCCGTTGAAAGGACCGCATAAGTGCTCCTTGAGCCAGCGACTGCACTACTGCGCGGCGCTCAGCCGGCGACCGGCTTCGTTGTCGTCGGCGTCGATAGCGCCGCTATCGACACCTCCTCCGCCTTGCCGCTCATCCACCTGACCGCCGCGCAGCACGCGCGTCACTGACCCAAGGAGCACTGTGCCCGAGATCTTCTATGACGACGACGCCGACCTGGCACTTGTCCAAGGCCGCAAGGTCGCCATCCTGGGCTACGGCTCGCAGGGCCACGCACACGCGCTGAACCTCCGCGACTCAGGGGTCGACGTCCGCGTCGGCCTGCCCGAGGGGTCGAAGAGCCGCGCTGCCGCTGAGGCCGAGGGGCTTCGCGTCGTGACGCCTTCGGAGGCCTCGGCAGAGGCGGACCTGATCATGGTGCTCGCACCTGACACGGTGCAGCGTCACCTGTTCACCGACGACATCGAGCCGAACCTGAAAGACGGCGACGCGCTGTTCTTCGGCCACGGCTTCAACATCCGCTTCGGCTACATCACCGCGCCCGCGGGCGTCACGGTCGCGATGGTTGCCCCCAAGGGTCCCGGTCACCTGGTACGCCGCCAGTTCCAGGAGGGCCGCGGCGTACCCTGCCTCGTCGCGGTCGAGCAGGACCCGGACGGCAACGGCCAGGCCCTGGCGCTGTCCTACGCCAAGGGCATCGGCGGCACCCGCCCGGGCACGCTGAAGACCACCTTCACCGAGGAGACCGAGACCGACCTGTTCGGCGAGCAGGCCGTCCTCTGCGGTGGTGTCTCCGCGCTCGTGCAGGCCGGGTTCGAGACGCTGACCGAAGCGGGTTACCAGCCCGAGGCGGCGTACTTCGAGTGCCTCCACGAGCTGAAGCTGATCGTCGACCTGATGTACGAGGGCGGCCTCGCCAAGATGCGTTGGTCGATCTCGGACACGGCCGAGTACGGCGACTACTCCCGCGGGCCACGCGTCATCACCGACGCCACGAAGGCGGAGATGAAGCGCATTCTCGGCGAGATCCAGGACGGCACCTTCGCCCGCGAGTGGATCGCGGAGGACGACAACGGGCGGCCGAACTTCGACAAGTACCGCGCCGAAGGCGCGGCCCACCCGATCGAAGAGGTCGGTGGCCGGCTTCGCGGCCTGATGTCCTGGATCCGCACCGACTAGTCCCCGCCCACGTCCGACCCGACACCCGTCGGCCCCTGCACGAAGTAGCACACAACGCCGCCTCGGAACCGGACAGCCGACGCGTTTCCGGGCATCTCGAGCAACGTTGTGTGCTGCTTCGAGCAAGCTGGCGTGCCCGGTAGGGTTGCCCGGTGCCCAAGCCGGTCGTCCTGATTGCTGAAGAGCTGGCGCCGGCGGCGCTGGAGGTACTCGCCGAGGACTGCGAGGTGCGTCACGTCGACGGCGCAGACCGCGGCGCCCTGCTGCCCGCGCTCGCCGACGTCGACGCCGTCATCGTCCGCAGCGCGACGCAGATCGACGCTGAGGCGCTGGCGGCAGGCACTCGGCTGAAGGTCGTCGCCCGCGCCGGCGTCGGGCTGGACAACGTCGACGCCGACGCCGCGACCGCCCGCGGCGTACTCGTGGTCAACGCGCCGAC